>URUZ01000310.1 GCA_900551225.1 uncultured Clostridium sp. | reverse complement strand
GCCCATGTACAGCGCCCAGTCCGCTGCAGTTGAGCAGATGATATCCGACTGGGAGGATAACCGCCATGAGGCAGTCTATCTGCAGACAACATCTAATTTTTTCTACAATACCCTCTATGAGGGGTTAAACGGTGTGATTCTCTATCTCCAGGACAGCGATGACACGGTCACCGACCTGGTGATCCGGCTGGCCGTATCCCGGATGGACATCGGGAATCTGGGCGGCGGACCGGATGAAAATCTGATATATGAGTTGCATCAGAGGGATGGGCTCCAATACATATCCATCCGCAGCAGCGGCCAGACTCCAGGACCACTGCGCGAATACATGTGCCGCCGGTCCAGCATGTCGGTAAGCTACCTGCCGGATTTTAAGGATACTGAGTTTGAGGAATCGTGGGATCAGTTGTTTGCCGGGCTGGTGGACGCAGAGCCGGATATGGAATTCATAAAGGCTGATGGGCAGTATTACCGGATGAACCGGGAGACCGGCAGCTGCCTGCCTCTGACGGACGACAGCGATGAGCTGCTATTTGTATGGCTTCAGGACATATCAGAACAAGCTGTTCTGGCGGCAAAAAAGTCAAAGATCACACTGGAGGTGGTGCAGAACGCGCTCCCGGACGGATATCTGCTGGGGATATTTGAACAGGGGCAATACTATGACTATGTGGTTGCAGACATGAACTGTGACGGATATGATGACATACTGGCAGAAATCAGGCCCGTGAATCCTGCTTTTACCCCAGATGAGCGCTCTGACACTCCACCCAACAGCCCTTACCGGAAGTTGGACCCTTATTACGCCCTAGAGCTCTGGCTGCTGGAGGGCCGCGCGGACGGCGGATATACGCCGCGGCAGCTGGAGGACGACATCGTCTGGAATGATACCTACTCTTTTGGAATGGGTGAAGCCTTTTACGGCGGTTTCTCCAAGAGCTACTTTATAGGCAGGTCGCCATTTTCCGAATATACATTCTACTATGAATACGACAAAGGGGCCGACTGCTTCCGCATGGCCCGCTCTTATTATACCTACTCCTATGACAACATACTGACCGGACGTTTTATGATTGAAAATGAGAATAACTTTGGTCAGATCACACTGCCGGGAGCCGCCCCGGACAGAGAGGCATTCTTTATATCGTACTTACAAAAACTGGAAAATGAAATGATGGACGCCTATCCCTTTTCATATGCTACCATCTACCAGCTGCCGGTTTTTGCGGATCAGGAACAGGCAGAGGCTGTTGATGCCCTGATTCGTGATGATCTGGATCAGATGGTTGCGGCCCTTGATGGGCTTGGACAGATGGAATCACCATATCTCCATGTGGAGAGCGCTTTTTCCAATCCAAACATTCTGGTGGTCTCCTATGAGATCTCCGACAACATTGCTATACCCAGCTTCAAGGATGAGGTTTACTACGAGCGGAAGCTGTACAGAATGTATGACTTAAAGACCAATGAGAGGATTCCAGCCAAAGAAGCTGTCACATTCCCGGAGCTGACTCGTCTGGCCCTGCTGGAAGGCGCACCCATAGATAACCTGCTGGAACAGTACATCCATCTGGAAGACCCCGCCTATGAGCTGGATATCCGCAACAACCCCATGTCCCTCTTCCTCACCCAGGAAGGGCTGTGTATGCTGACCTGTGAAAGCCCGGAGACCCGATATCCGGTATATCAGCGCACGCTCCGCCTGATTCCCAGGGAGTATGTGCTGAATATGGAGATCAGCGGCCGGTGGGATGATGTGCCGGAATATCCGGTCCGGTAGCGCTGCCTGCCTCATTCATCTTTGTAGCAGGTAGAAAAGGAGCGGACTGTCCCATCCTCCTTCAGGGACAGTTCCGCTGAATAGATCCCGTCTTCCCACCAGACATATCCTGCCGTGCTGTCCATCCTGCCTGCAGGCTCCCCGGCAGCTGCCGCCAGGGCCTCAGCGCTCAGGTCTCCCATGGAAATGCCCTCCAGCTGCGCTGTGTCTGCCGCCTGGTATGTATCGTACACGGATATCCCACACACCACCAGATCACCCAGTGTCCCGGCTGCGGAATATTCATTGATGGCGCTGATATCGGCATACACCTGCCCATCCCTTACCAGCAGGAATCCATAATACCGGACCGTGCCCTTCTCATCCTGGGACATTCCGATTCCATGGTAATAGGTGCTGGGTTCTGCCGGGGCTTTCACATCATAGGGCAGGTAGATCACCGTAGAATCACTGTCGTTCCTCTCCAGACTGTCTTTGTGCTTCACAAGATCGGATAGAATGAAACCTGCATCATAAAAATCCTGCATCGTGGTTTTGCCCGGTTCCACCGCGCAGCCGCCCACGGCCGCAGTATAGGGTGTACCTGCGTATACGGGATGCTGCTCCGCCCCATAGATCCAGACGCAGAGCAGCATCACAACCGCCCCAAGGGAAGCATTTGCAATCATCCACTTTTTCGTGCTTCCCGGTTTCCGCTGCCTGTACCCTCGTTTATTCCTAATGTCCGCTGCCTTCTGTTTCTTGTTACCCACTGTCACACCCCGTCCTGCGCCGCCCTCTACAAGGTATAGCTGGAATGAACCACAGCCACCACCTTCAGGCTGCCTTCATACTCCTCCATCACGATTTTCAGGCTGGCCCAGTCCAGGCCGCCCAGATCCTCAGTGCCCTCGTCATGGAATTCCACGTAGACGCCGTCGGGGAACACCTCCGCTGCATTTTCCGGGCAGTTTCCAGTTCTGTAACACTTGTTGATGCTTGTCTGATCACTGTTCAGGAAATCCTTGTCGTACACGTAATCATCAAAATACTCCTCCGCCGTCTCCTCGATCAGCTGTTCGCTGGTACAGAAACAGCCCCATTTGTATTTGCTGCCGGATCCAAAGTCCCTGATCTGAGCTGAGGTGAATACAGAATCTTCATTGTAATCCACATATGGGTCCGGTGAAAAGAGAATCCCTTTTTCCGGATGGGCGCATTCGGACAGCGCCTGGTAATCGAGGCAGCTGATGGCCAGAAGCACCTCCATAGCCTTATTGTAGGCGTCCTGCTCTTCCGGTAAAAGGCTGTCCGGTGTGTTCATTTCCACCTGGGTATCCATGGGCATATTCTCTGGTTCGATATAATGATTCACATAGTACAGCACGGCATTAACGGCGTTGGTAACCGCCCTGGAAGTGATGGTTGCTCCGCTGATGGCATCAATCGCCGAATCGCCGCCCTCTCCCCCTTTGTCCACAATCAGGGAATCTTCATGTTTTCCAATAAACTGGTCTTTGAATGCAGCCTCATTGGCCCTCATGCCCAATCCGGGCGTATCCTCCAGCCGCAGGAATTCAATGCCATCGATGCTGCCGCTGCGATTTACCGCTGCAGAGATTACCACATCCTCATTGTAACTGTCCTTCGAATAGGCCTGCACCACCCAGCCCAGCACTGTGCCGTCCTTGTCCTTTGCGGCTGCCGCCTTATCCACCCCTACATTTCCGAAGTCAGAGGAGGCCAGCTCCCTGGTGCACGCACTGGCAAGGTCAGGGTCCATCAGCTCAAAGCTGTCAGCCGTTGGAAATGTCATCCGGAAGGTCTGCTCTTCCTCCGCGGCCCTCTCCTCATCCGTTGTATTCTTCTCTTTGTCCACCCGCTTCAGCTCACCGAGGGACACGATCCAGCGCAGATCATTGTAGCCATAGGCGCCTCCGATCAGGTCAATGGCCGCCTCCCCTTTAAACTGCGGATATAGGCTTGATTCAATATACAGACGGGCTGTCCACTGGCCGCCGGGGAGGTTGGTCCTCCCTTCCTCGTCCTTCAGATCAGTGCCCCCTGCCAGGATATCAACTGTGAAATTCATTCCGGTGGAATGATCCGGCTCCCCGGTCTCAAAGGTATTGGGGCCGGTTTTCATAAATGTCTCCGTGTATTCGAATGTGGATTCCTCCAGCGTCCATTGGTACGTTGAGAGATCCATCTCCTGCAGGACATCATCTGTACGGCGGTCCACGTTCCAGCGGCCTTCTGAGGGGCTGTACTCACAGCTCTGAATCAGCTTCCCTGACACAGTGTAGGGGATCACAGCCCTGTTCATGGTCAGCACGAAATCGTAGGTCTCCTCATAGATCTGGCGGTCATCATCCGCCCTCATACCGCCGTCCAGCCAAACCGCCTCAAAGCTGTCGTGGGGAATCTCCGAAAATGCTTCCTCAGGGTCAAACACTTCTTTGGGCGCCTCCACACGGTTCTTATCCCTGTTACCAAAACATCCGGCGGACACCATAACGCTGGCGGCCAGCACACAGATCAGCACTGTTTTCCTCATAAACCCTCCTGCTTGCAAATATCATATGATGGGTTCATTATACCATAGCCCGGCCCCATCTGGGAAAACATTTTACCGGCCGCTATTTGGCAAATGACAACTCTCCCGCCCGTTTCAATGCCTTAAAACTCTCCTCGCTGACCGCATGTTCCAGCCTGCCTGCATCAATGTGGGCCTGCTCAGGCGACACGCCTGCCTCCAGCAGCTTCTGCTCAAAGAAGCAGTGGCGTTCAAACACCAGTTCTGCCTGGGTTTTCCCGCTGTCCGTCAGTTCAATGATGCCGGAGGTATCCTTTACGATGTAGCCCAGGACCTGCAGCTGTTTGACCGCCGCACAGACGCTGGGTTTGGAAAGCCCCATGTACAGCGCCATATCAATGGACCGGACTGTCCCTGTCTCCTTCTTCAGAATATAGATTGTCTTTAAATAATTTTCCTGGGATGTACTCAATGCCATCATAGCAGCAGCCTCCTGTTAAATGTGAAAGAATCTGTCATGGAGATGGGTCCTGTCAAAATTCATACCGGACGGATTCTCGTCAGGGCCCTGCCCATAATCAGTAAAGCCGCGGACCCGCCTTCTGCGGGGACATTCTCCGCCGCTGCGGTTCTCCAGATCAGTGATTATGCGGCCTAATAATCCGCTCAGCTGAACCTGCTCCTCCTCAGACAGGCAGTCGAACAGGTCAACCGGGCCGGCTGGGCCAGCCTCCCAGTCGTCAGCGTTTTTGCCGGCCTCTGTCAGGCGGACGATGATCACGCGCTTGTCGCTGGTGGAAGGGGTACGCGTAATATACCCTTTCTTCTCCAGCTTTGACAGCAGCTCTCCGATAGACTGGGACCGCATGCCCAGGATCTGGGTCAGCTCCTTCTGGGCGATCTCAGGCTGCAGCTTCAGCAGCTTCAGAACCCTGCCCTGGCCGCTGTAGGGAACCCCTCTCGATCCATGCTCCCTTAAGTTCCGGTGAAAGTAGCGGCTGAGAAGCCACTGAAGCCGCATCAGCCGCTCCATTAATTCCTGATTGATTCTATCCATCTCATATCTCCTTTTAAACTGTGTTTATCTGCATTTAACCTTTACAGACTCCAAATCCGACATCTCTGACAGCTGCGCGCAGCACCGCTTCATCCATGTTCTGTTTCATGTAAAGGGTCACTTCCTCGTTCAGCAGATTGACCTTTGCCCATACTCCTTCAATGCTGTTTAACGCATTCTCCACACAGACGGCGCTGTTGCCGCATGACATCCCTTCCACTTTCAGTATCCTGGAATATGGATAATGGGACCGGTTGTGATCCCTAACCCTTACTTTGGGGATGTAGGGCTGGCCGGAGCCTCCGCAGCATCCTGTGGACAGGCGTATCATATAAAATTTCATGGAACAGATGACCATGGCGATCAAAACCATACAAATCACGATATTAGACATGTTAATCCCTCCTCACCTCAAATTATGAAGGCACCTTTCGAATACATTATAAAGGTACCTTCATAAAATGTCAAGTGAAAAGAAGGTACCTTTATAATATCTCGGAATATATAAAATAACCCTGGCAAAACTGCCAGGGCATTCCAGTAAAAAAGATTATGTTTCAAGGCCAAGATACAAGGACAGGCCCACCATAAAGAACAGAGCCACAGGCAGACCAGAGTCAGGCAGCCCCCACATCCACCTGGGCACGTTGACGGAAGGCGCAATGAACCCATATATCCACAGGATTGCCGCCGCGTACAGGGGGATCATAAGACCCCCCAGAACCAGCAATCTTCTCCTCAGACCGGCATCCGGAATCCGCACAGCGCCGAACAGGTTCAGCCCATGCATCAGGGCAAATCCCGCAGGTATGCTTACAACCGGCCGCACAAAGCTGTTGAAAATGATGTAGGGTAAGACATTATAGGTTCTCTGTCTCAGAATATTCAAATGTCTGGATATAACAGCTGAGAGAATATATCCGGCCAGGGAGGCAAGACCCAATATAAGGGCCAGGCGCAGATGGCGCCGTCTCTCCGCAGCCTTTATCTCCTCATCTTCCTGAGGAGGCAGTTGGCCATATATTACCACCAGGATATCGGTCTGAAAGATCCCTGCCAGCGCCTCCAGCATATCCAGGTCCGGCTGGCTTCTGCCTGTCTCCCAGTTGGATACGGCCTGGCGGGTCACATGGAGTTCATTGGCAAGCCGTTCCTGGGACAGCCCCCGTTCCTTCCTCAATTTTACTATATTCTTTCCCACTGTATTCTTCATAGGGCACCTCCTGAAGTTATCTGTTTCTTAACTTCATCCTACATGCAATACCTAAAAAAGTCACGCAACAATCTGTTGCACCCTATAAATCATATAAAACCGTCCATTTCTCCATGGTCAAACCGAAGAACCTGTTCCACCATCTCCTCATCTCGCACCGGCAGAAACACGGTAAGGCTGACGGTTTTCTTCCCGCACTTGGGACACAGGTATTTGTGAACCCGGCAGGCGTACATGCCAGTGGGGATATCTGCTTTTCCACTGACTTTTACAAGGGCCTTTTTATAATATCTGACATCGTCACACCGCACATAGCCGCCGACGCTCATATCCGGCAGCGCATAGAGCTGTTCCCGCACCAGATCCAGCCTGCTCTGACAGCTGCCGCAGCAGTCATTGTGGAAACAGGCATATATTTTCCCAAACAGTCCCATGTCACGGCACCTGCCTTCTGATCTTATCAATGGCCTCCACCATGACGTCCGCCTTGGAAATGCCGGTCAGCACCTCATCGCTTACCATGCTGTAGCGCTGTGGGGCAACAAATGTAGGGACCCTCACCTTAACCCCATTCACCATAAGCAGAAAGCTGACCTTGCGGGTCCCTTCAAATATCCATTTCCCGCGTTTACCTTCCTCCACCCATGCCCTGGTGATCTGCTCAGCCGGCACCACATAACAATGGCTGGGATTAAGGCAAAACTGCAGCGCAACTTTTCTGTGGACCATATCGACCCTCACAACGCAGGCTCCATTATATACATAATTGGTCACAAATCCAGAGGCCGCAAGCTCCGCTACCTGCCGGCCGGTCTTTTTGACATTCTGTTTATGAATCCATTTTCCTCCATAGAACCACCATAGAAAGCCGAAGATAAAGGGTCCGAATATAAGGGA
>URUZ01000309.1 GCA_900551225.1 uncultured Clostridium sp. | reverse complement strand
CTGTTATGAGCCTTTATCAATATTCGGATAAAGGCTCATACTGCTTAAAATAAATATTAATATTTTATCATTTATTAAAAAAATTTATAAAAATTAAATAAATTAAATCCGCTATTGACATTTATTTTGTACAATGCTAATATGAAGCTAACGTTAAGGTAATCTTAAGGTAAGATTAAGAAGGAAAAGGAGAGGAAAGGTATGAGAAAACATTCGAAAGCGTTGGTGGCATTGATTCTGGGTTCCAGCATGATTCTTGGCGCGTGTTCAGGCGGCGGCCAGGCAGCGGCCACAGAGGCTCCTAAGACGGAGGCGGCCCCGCAGGATTCCAAGGCTGAGGAGACCAAAGCAGAGGAGACAACTGCCGCAAAGGCACAGGGGGAAGAGATGACCCATGACCAGCTGGTAGAGGCGGCCAAGAAGGAAGGCAAGCTGGTGGTCTATTCTACCACATCCCGCGTTTCCACCGCAGCGGAGAATTTTGAGAAGCTCTACGGCATTAAGGTAGAGACAGCCAACTTAAAGGACGGCGAGCTGGTAGAGAAGATATCCCTGGAGGTAGGTGGCGGCGTCAACGGCGCGGACATGGTGCTCTGCCAGGACGGCGCAAGAGTGTACGGCGAGCTGATCACACCCGGATATCTGGTAAACTATGTTCCTGAAGCTTTAAAGGATCAGATTCCTGCTGAGAACCAGAATCCGCTGGTATTCCAGTTCGTGGATAAGGTGTTCATTTTCAACAGCGAAAGCTCCGCAGAGCCTCCTGTGACCAACATCTGGCAGCTGACCGATCCCGAGTGGAAGGGCCGCGTCCAGTTTAAGAACCCCAACCAGGAAGGCGTTAACTCCAACTTCCTGACCATGCTGACCAGCGATGAGTGGGCAGGCAAGATCGCAGACGCCTACAAAGAATACTATGGCAAGGACATTGAGCTGACCACTGAAAATGCCGGCTATGAGTGGATGCAGGCATTCTTTAACAACACAGTCCTTGGAACCAGTGACTCTACTATTGCAGAGAATGTGGGAACCAAGGGACAGAAGGACCAGCTGATCGGACTGTTTGTACTTTCCAAAACCCGCTATGTAGAGACCAAGGATCTGGCTCTGGCTACCGCTCCTGATATGGCTCCTTTCAGCGGCTTCTATTATCCGATTTATGCACAGCTCACCTCCAACGCCCAGAACGTCAACGCGGCGAAGCTGTTCACTGAGTATCTGATGACACAGGAAGGCTTCGAGCCATGGTCCTCCGACGTGGGTTCCTACTCCGGCAATACCCAGGTGCCCTGCAACCCGGATGACCAGGATATCAACTATTGGGCTCCCAGGCTGGTACGTGAGGACCCGCAGTACGTATATGAGAACCGCGCACAGGTGGAGGAGTTCGTCAACAACCTGATCAACTGATTAAAAGCTTAGCAACATAACGACTATATATGACATGCCGGCCGCCTGAATAGACGGCCGGCAGTCAGATAAGCCACTGCACAACAAGGGGGATTAACTATGTCATGGCAGAACCGCTTTAAGACATTTATCAAAGAGCCGCAGAATATCATCCTGATCGTGCTGTTCATCCTTCTGTCATTTCTGACCCTGCTTCCTCTGGTTTCACTGATCCGGGATACGCTGATTGCCCATCCGTCGGAGCTGATGAGCATCAAGGGGGCGCAGGTCGGGGATTTTACCTTATTCCACTGGTACAAGGTATTCTTTGACGGAAAGAACAGCCAGAACCTGTTTTACAAGCCGTTCTGGAACACGGTTAAGGTTTCCATCGGCAGCTGTGCCATCGCCATCGGGCTGGGCGGCACGGTAGCATGGCTGGTGGCGCGCTCCAACATCCGTTTTAAATCCATCATCAGCACGATTTTTGTATTTCCTTACATCATGCCGTCATGGACGCTTGCCATGGCATGGCTGAACTTTTTCCGCAATTCCTATATCGGCGGAAAGCCGGGTCTGTTCACTGCCTTAACAGGGATTGAGACAGCCAACTGGTTTGCATACGGCGAGTTCCCAATCATATTGGTAACCGGCCTGCACTATGCGCCCTTTGCCTACATACTGATCGGCGGAATTTTACAAAATATGGATGCTAACCTGGAGGAGGCGGCCATGCTGCTGAACGCCAGCCGTTTCAAGATCATCCGAAGGGTAACCCTTCCCATCGTTCTGCCCGCCATTTTCTCCGCGTTTCTGCTGACATTTGCCAGCTCCATGAGCGCCTTTGCCGTGCCTGCATTTCTGGGGACTCCGGTCCGTTACTATGTTCTGACCACACAGTTATACAGAACCTTAAACGGCGTGAACCAGGGCTACGGTTATGTGCTGGCAGTTGTGATGCTGGTGGTGGGCCTTGTGATCCTGGCCTTCAACCAGTGGTTTGTGGGCAAACGCAAATCCTACACCACGGTTACAGGCAAGAGCTCCCAGGTATCCCTGGTGAACCTCCGGAGCGCCCGGACCCCCATCTCCATGGCAGTGCTGCTTATGCTGCTGCTGGTGGCGGTTCTGCCCCTCTTATCATTTGCAGTTGAGTCCTTTACCATGATCACCGGCAACTACAGCCCTTCCAACTTCACCACCGTATTCTGGCTGGGCAAGGGAAGTACGGACATTGCCAACGGCGAGCCGGGAGTCCTGCGCAACAAATACCTCTATCAGGGCCTTTGGAACAGCCTGAAGCTGTCCCTGTGCTGCGCGGGCGTGGCCGGTACGGCCGGCGTGCTCTGCGGCTATGCGGTGGTTAAGAGAAGAGGAAGCCGCCTGGGCGAGCTTGTTAACGGCCTGGCATTCTTCCCCTACCTGATGCCCTCCATGGCATTCGGCGCCATTTACCTGTCCATGTTCACCCAGAAGAACGGCTTCCTGCCGCCTCTGTACGGCACATTTGCGCTGCTGGTGGTGATCGGATCGGTGAAATACCTTCCCTTTGCATCCAGAGCGGGCGTTAACGCCATGCTGCAGCTGAGCAACGAGATCGAGGAGGCTGCGGTGATCCAGGGCGTCAGCTGGTGGAAACGCATGGTGAGGATCATTTTCCCCATCCAAAAGACCAGCTTCTTAAGCGGCTACCTGCTGCCCTTCATCTCCTGTATGAGAGAGCTGTCACTGTTCATTCTGCTTGTTACCCCGGCCAACCGGGTGCTGACCACCATGCTGTTCCAGTACAATGAGAAGGGCTGGAACCAGTATGCCAACGCCATCAACCTGATCATCATTGTGGTGGTAGTGTTCTTCAACTTTATGATTAACAAGCTGACGGGAGCGTCTATTGATAAGGGAATAGGAGGATCATAATCATGTCGGATATTATACTGAAAAATGTAACCAAACGGTTCGGAAAAAGCGTTGCAGTGGACAATCTGAACCTGACCATAAACGACGGAGATTTTATCACGCTGCTAGGCCCCAGCGGCTGCGGCAAGACCACCACCCTGCGCATGGTCGCAGGCCTGGAGACACCCACCGAGGGCGAGATCTGGATAGACGGGAAATGCGTCTTTTCCGCGGAAAAAGGTATCAATGTGCCGCCCAACAAGCGGGATGTGGGCTTTCTGTTCCAGAACTACGCGCTGTGGCCCCACATGACCGTGTACCAGAACATCAGCTTCGGCCTGGAGAATATGAAGTGGCCCAAGGACCGGATTCAGAAAAAAGTGTCTGAGCTGATGAAAATGCTAAAGATCGAGGAGTACGAGAAACGCTATCCCAGCGAGCTGTCCGGCGGCCAGCAGCAGCGTGTGGCCATCGCCAGAACCCTGGCCACGGAGCCCAAGGTGCTGTTCATGGATGAGCCTTTGAGCAACCTGGACGCCAAGCTGCGCATGGACATGAGAACGGAGTTAAAACGCCTCCATCTGGAGACGAAATCCACATTTGTGTATGTGACCCATGATCAGCTGGAAGCCATGACCCTGTCCACCAAGATCTGTCTGATGAAAAACGGCCTGCTGCAGCAGTACGCGCCGCCTCTGACTGTCTACAATTCTCCAGCCAATATATTTACGGCGGATTTCGTGGGCAATCCCTCCATCAATCTGGTGGAAGGACAGGGCTGCAATGTCAATCTGGATGAAATCAAGATCCGCGTGGGCAGCTTAAATATCCTGTTCTGCCCGGAGTCCAACAGTGTAGCTCTCCAGGGTGATCACAAAATTGTACTTGGAATTCGCCCGGAATATGTTAATATAGAAACAGACAGTGCACTGAAGGCAGCTGTATATTCCACCCTTCCCTCCGGCATGGAGACCATCGTCAAAGTGCAGCTGGATGATCTGATTCTGACCAGCGTGGTGTTCGGCGGCAAGGATTTTGCCGTGGGAGAGGAGATCGGAGTGGCCTTTACCGGTGAACGGTGTGTGCTGTTTGATGCGGATACACAGGAATATTTGGCTCTGGGACGTCTGAAGGTCATTGCAGGATAGTCCCGTCCAAGGGAGAGATGCGATGATGAAGAAGATATTGGTTGTGGATGATGAACGGGACATTGTGGAATGCCTGGATATGAACCTGAGAAAAAGAGGATATGACACTGCCTTTGCCTATGATGGGACAGAGGCAGTGCTGGCGGCCAGACGGGAGAAGCCGGACTGTATCCTGCTGGATGTGATGCTGCCCAAGATCAATGGGATCGAGGTCTGCCACCTATTAAAGGCCGATGAGGCCACCCAGAGGGTGCCGGTGATCCTGCTGACCGCCAAGGGCGAGGAGGATGACAAGGTGACGGGATTTGATGCCGGCGCCGATGATTACATCACCAAACCCTTTGGCTGGAGGGAGCTGTTCGCCAGGATTGAAGTGGCCTTAAGGCGGAACCAGCCGGCCGCCCGTCCTGTTGACGAGAACGTCCTGTATGTGAAGGATCTGGTGATCCATCCGGATAAACATCTGGTGGAGCAGGACGGCAGGCGTGTGGACCTGACACCCACTGAGTTCGGCATTTTAAAGGTGCTGGCGGAACGCAGGGGCAATATTGTCACCAGGAATGAGCTGAACGAAGCCCTGGGCCTGGCGGGCGGCGGAGGGGAGATCCGCTCCATGGACGTGCATCTGAGGAACCTGCGCAAGAAGCTGGGGGACGATGTCCAGGAGTGCCGCTATATTGAGACAATCAGAAGGATAGGATTCAGAATCAATGAGTGATATCGACCGGATCATGACCATTGGCCTGGTGATCTTCTGGCTGGCTTTTCTCGTATTGCTGCTCCTGGGAATTCTGATCCGGGAATACCTATATTTTAAAAATTACGTTTCGGATCTGGAAAAGCGGAACCATAAGCTGGAGAAAGAGCTGGAGGCCAAGAAAAAGGTTATCACAGACACCCTCTACGCCAACAATGACCGTTTTAATTATATCAACGCAATCTTTACCGCCATGAAAGATGGCATGGTGGTGTTCAGAGTCAGCGGGGAACTGGTGCTGGTGAATCCGGCGGCCCGGCGGCTCCTTCATATTGATAAGTTCATCTTCCTGAAAGAGGATAAATCCTCCTACGGCGAATTCTACGGCCAAGTGGCCGCCAGCTGTATGGAGGCGTATGAAGCCAGGGAGGGAAGGTGTTTTGAATACCAGGATGGAGACAGTTACTTCGAGGTGTCCACCCTGCTGATACCGGACCGGTATAACCGCACGGTCTGCATTGGGGTTCTGGCTGTGGTGACCGATGTGTCCGAGGCCCGGCGCATTGAGCGTATGCGCAAGGAGTTCGTCAGCAATGTGTCCCATGAGTTCAGGACCCCCATGACCCTGATATCCGGCTACGCGGAAATGCTTCGGATGTGGGATGAAGTGACCCTGCAGGAGCGCACCAAGGCCCTGGATGTGATCGAGCAGGAGACCAAGCGCCTTAAAAAGCTGGTGTCCGAGCTGCTCACCCTGTCCCGCCTGGACCGGATGGAACAGGAGGCGCAGCAGCCCTTTGTGGATGTGGAGGCAGTGATTGACCAGATCATGTGGACGCTGGAGGACATGGCGGCCAAAGGCAATGTGGAGCTGATCAGCCAGGTGGAGCTGGATTACCCCATTCTCAGGGCCAATGAGCAGTTTCTGTACCAGATGCTGCTGAATCTGATTGAGAACGGGATCAAGTACAACCGGGACCAGGGCTGGGTGAAGGTGATTGCCCGCAATGATGAGAAAACGCTGTATATCACAGTGGCAGACAGCGGCAAGGGGATGGAGGAGAAGCATAGGGAACGGATCTTCGACCGCTTCTACCGCATCGACCAGGACCGCAACTCCAGCCACGGCGGTAACGGCATCGGCCTGTCCATCGTCAGCAGCGTAGTATACCGGTTGAATGGAACCATACGGGTGGAGAGCCGCCCGGGGGAAGGTTCCGAATTTTTGATAGAACTGCCGCTTACAGGCAGATAGCCAATAGGAGGAACAAGTGAACGTATTGATAGTGACAGGCTTAAGCGGCGCGGGAAAGACCCGGGCTCTTCAGATTCTGGAAGATATGGGATATTACTGCATGGACAACATTTCCCCCAGAATTCTCCTGCAGATGGTTCATGGAGAGATGCAGGAGGAAGGATTTTCAAAGCGCCTGGCTGTGACCATGGATATCAGAAGCTATGGACTGCCGGACGGATTTGACCAGATTGTCAGGGAGATGAAGGAGTGCAGCGTCTCAGTTCAGGTACTGTTCCTGGACTGTGGGGAAGAGGTGCTCTTAAAGCGCTACAAGGAGTCCAGGCGGCTTCATCCGCTGATGAGCGGCAACCGCAGCGCAGGGCTGATGGAGTCCATCCGTCAGGAGGCCCGGCAGATGGAGGCCATCAAGGCCAAGTCGGATTATGTGGTGGACACATCCGCCCTCTCTACCTCCCAGCTGCGCCAAAAGCTGGAGGACCTGTTTGCAGGCCCGGAGCAGCAGGGGATGCGCATCGAGTTCGTGGCCTTTGGCTACAAATACGGAATTCTGGCGGACGCGGACCTGGTGTTTGACGTGCGCTGTGTGGAGAATCCCTACTATGTAAAAGGGCTGCGGGAGAAGACCGGGGAGGACAAGGCGGTCCGGGACTTTGTCATGAGCCACCAGGAAGCCAGAGAGCTGTTTAAACGGATGCAGGATTATCTGGACTACGCCATTCCGCTGTATGAGAAGGAGGGCAAGGCCCAGCTTGTGGTGGGCCTGGGCTGCACCGGAGGCCAGCACCGCTCCGTCACCTTCGCCAGCCTGCTGAGAGATCATTTCGCGGAGCGCTATGACAACGTGCGCCTGGGAATGCGTGATATGGCCCAGAATAAGTCGGTGATCATGGCTGAGCTGGAGCGTGCTTAAATATTAAAATGTAAAAGCCTCCTGGGGATCTGCCGCTTAAGTGCGGCGGGGCTCCCAGGGGGCTTTATTCAGTAAGACAGCCGCGGCAGGTTCAATCAGTCCTCCTGCGCACCATCCTGGCGCAGGGCCAGGTCTGGCCGTCCACGGTGAAATCCTTATCCCCCTGGATAT
>URUZ01000308.1 GCA_900551225.1 uncultured Clostridium sp. | reverse complement strand
GTACAAAATATGATAGTTTTAACGTATGAATATATGATATAAAAATGATAAAAACATCAAGGAGGTAATGTATGTTAGGGGATGCAGCATTTAAGGAGTTGGAGGACCAGGCCGGCCGGCTGGCGGACATGAGCCGGGAGATCTGGGAAAATCCGGAAGGGGCTTATCAGGAGTACCGGGCCAGCGCGTTGTGTGCAGCGCTGCTGCAGGAGAATGGGTTTGAGGTGGAGACCGGCTGTTATGGAATTCCCACGTCCATCCGGGCAGTGTGCGGCTCGGGGGAGCCTGTGATTGGTTTCCTGGGAGAATTCGATGCCCTGCCGGGACAGAGCCAGAAGAATGTCAGTTACAAAGAACCGGTGGAGGGACAGCCCTATGGCCATGGCTGCGGACACAATCTGCTGGCTGTGTCCATGGCCGGCAGCGCCATTGCGGCTAAGCGGGAGATGGAAGAGAGCGGTTTATCCGGAACCCTGGTATTCTATGGCTGTCCGGCAGAGGAGGTTCTGACCGGCAAGGGATTTATGGCCAGGGGAGGTGCATTTGCGGAGCTGGACTGCGCGTTGGCCTGGCATCCCGGGCGGTATACCCGGGCTTCTTACAGCGTGTGTACAGGCGTACACTCCGTGAAATACCGCTTTAAGGGGAATACCGCTCACGCGGCCTGTGACCCGGAAAAGGGGCGCAGCGCGCTGGACGCGGTGGAGCTGATGAATGTGGGGATCAATTACCTGAGAGAGCATGTGCCCATGGATGTGCGCATGCACTACTGCATCACCAATGGCGGAAGCGCGCCCAACATTGTCCCCGATGAGGCGGAGGTCTGGTATTATGACCGGGCTCTGACCAGGGAGACCATGAAGTCGGTGGAAGCGCGGATGCGCAAAGTGGCGGAGGGGGCCGCCATGATGACGGAGACAGAGCTGGCGGTGGAAGATCTGGGAGGCTGCTATCCCACATTGCCCAACCATGTGCTGGCTGATCTCATTGACCGCTGTATGCGGGAGATTCCCCAGGTGCCGTGGACTGAGGAGGAGATCCGTTATGCCTCGGCCATAGACGGAACGGTTCCGGAGATCTGGAAGGACAGCGTCCGCTTCTCCGGGGCGGAGGATGCGCAGACCCACCTGTATTCCGGGGTGATGCCCATCGACACGGACGATGACTACGGTTCCACGGATGTGGGGGATGTGGGCCATATTGTACCAACCACCTTTTACAAGACCGCCTGCTATAATATTGGGGCGCCGGGCCACAGCTGGCAGGTGGCGGCCTGTGTAGGTAATTCCATCGGACAGAAGGGGATGCTCTATGGCGCCCGGGTGACGGCGCTGGCGGTGCTGAGGCTGCTGACGGAGCCGCAGATCCTGAAGGAGGCCATGGCCGAGTTCAGGGAGAGTATGGAAGGACGCAGATATGAGTGTATGATGCCGGAGACTGTGAATGTGCCGGTATAGAGATCGGATTATACCTCCACGCTCCTGTCCTCCGTCAGCATGAGCCGTACTGAGGTGCAGAATATGTCCTTCTGTTGTGCAAACTGCACTGTTCCATTGTAGCGGGCGGCGATATCCTGGACGGAGGTAACTCCAATCCCGGTGCCTGCCCGTTTTGAGGACAGTGGAGTTCCGTTCTCAAATAATACGGTTGACCTGCAGGTATTGTCTACCAGAATCAGCAGCGTGGACGGCCCACGCTGCTTCACCTGGAGTTTGATAAATACTGCCTCCTCCAATGGAGGGGGGGGGGGGTAAACGCTTGCAGGCTTCCACAGCATTTTCCAGAAGATTACCCAAAAGTACAGTGATATCAGTGTCAGATACCGGGCAGTCCTTCGGATAGGTAACGGTTGCCATGAAACCGATACCTGCGTTCAACGCCTGGGCCGCATAGTAATTGATAATGGCGTTTACCACTCCGTTGGCGCAGAAATATTCCGGGGCATCAATGGGCAGCCTGTCCTTGTAAATATTGATGTATTCCGCGAGACCGGCGGTGTCATCATGGTCGATATAGGACTGCACCACAGCCAGATGCTGCCGCAGATCGTGGCGGGCTTTGCGCACTTCGTCCATGTGGGCAGAGAGGGTATCATATTGCTTTTTCTGTGTCATGAGAATTCGGTCGGAGTGTTTAAACGCTTCTTCAAGCCGCGCCCTGCTGCGCGCAGTTTCCAGCACCTTAACAGCCACATAGGCCATGTAACAGGCGCTGAACAGTTTCAGGTAACGGGAAGCTATAAATAACCATGTGTCATAGATATATATGTTGCCATTAAAGTAGTAGAGCAGCCCAAAGGCCGTTGAGATAAGCGGGATTTTCCACATATAACGCCACATGGCTTTATCCTCTATTTTCAGTGCGAAGGCCACTGGGCTATAAAGGAAGCGGAGCAGGAACGGACAGGTAATCAGATAGAATCCGGCGCGGGTCATATTATAAATCAGAAAGGGGTACTGGTAAGAGAAATCCTTTAAGTACCGGCTTGCAATAAAGTTTGTGTTGCCATACACAAAGAATGACCATTCTACCATCAGCATATAGGTGAACATCAGCTTTGAAAAGCTCTCTTTTATCAATAGAAAGGAAACGGCCAGATTGATCAGTATAAAAACGTAGCGCACCAAATCAGTCCGTTTTGCCATTGTTTCACCGCCGATCTGATAGAAGTAGTAAAAAATAGCACTATTAACTGCCCCCACGGCACACATCACCAGTACGATATGCCGGAAGGGGATTCGCAGCTTATCCTTAAACAACCAGTACCGGGGCAGTCCGAATGGAATAAAATCCAGAAACGGGAACGCAATTACCAACAAAGTGTTAACTATCTCCATCTCTCCAGTCCGTCCTCCCTTTCCTGATAAAACATGTACTCGTCAAACAACATTTCTATTTTTTTTCTATCGCGGCCGGAGAACGGTACTTTTTCCCCAGTATCCATCACAAAGTCCAGCCCATCGATGCGTTCCGCCCGCTCCATATTGACAATACATCCCTTATAGCAGGTAAGAAACTGCGGGTAAATCACAAGCCGTCTCGTAAATTCCCCAAAAGGCAGTCGAAACCGGAAGATGCCGCGTTTATCTGTGTGGACTTCTACATAATGCCCATTCTGGGAGCACCAAAGAATTTCCCGCAGCAATACCTTGTTTTTTTCCATACAGATAAACCTGGCGTTTCTGATTTTCTCCAGATGTGCCAGTTCCATCATTTTCTCAAACTGTTTATAAGAATAGGGCTTTACCAGATACCCGCCGGCGCGAACACCAAAGCTCTCAATGGCATGGTCCAGGCTGGTGGTGACGAATACCAACGCCACAAGCTGGTCCCACGTCCGGATTCTTTCGGCAGTTTCGAGGCCGGAAAGTCCATTCATGTACTGGTCAATGAAGATAATATCCCAGGCTTCCTCTGTTCCACTGGACAGAAAATCTTCCCCGCTTTCAAACTCCTGGGTCACAGGTGTTTCACCAGCATAGTTTTCGTCCAGGTAACGATGCAGGCAGTTCCTTATTTCATTCCTGCAAGTCGCGAGGTCATCTATAATAGCAACTCTCATCGCTGAACCCCCATTCTCAAGTCATTGCCATATTTTGTCTTCTAATTACTATTTTATTAAAAAAAATTGGTTTCTGCAATGTAGTTTGACGCCAAAACTTGCAGTTTGACGCCAAACTCTTGTTAATCCTTCTTTATTCCTTTAATTTTTAAATATAAAGGGGCCAATCAGGAAAGGAGGAGACATATGTGGAGTATAGTTGTCTGTGCCGGTGACGAGATGGAGCGGGAACAGATCATTGGATATGTCCGAAGCTTTAGCAGAGAGAACAATAAAACGGTTGAGGTGGAGGGCTGTGCCAGCTGGCCGAAACTTTATGAGAAGCTGGAGCAGACAGAGCCGGATATCATCATCATAGCGCAGGATGGCGTGGAGGGACTCAATACGATTACCAATATTCACCTGCCTCCCAGGAGGTTCATCTGGTTTTCCGATCTGGATTTCAGCTTACAGGCGTACCGGCTGTGCCTGCCCTGGTTTGGAAGCAAGCCAGTGACCTACTCGAAAATAGTGCAGGCGCTGACGCGTTGTCTGAAGACGCCGGTAAACTGAGATAGATCTGAAGGGGAACGAAGCGAAAGGGTGTGGTGTATTGGATATATACGAACGGACAGGGTACCTTGATATCTGCATTGGATACAGGATTATCTCAATCACATTGACAACAGCTGTCTATCTCTCGCTGGCCATTTATGAAGGGACTCAGACCCCGGGAAAATGGTGGATTGCCTTTGGAATGCTTGCTTCCTGTTTCCTCGGATGCCGCTTATACCGGAAAATGGATGGGCAGGAGGGGTGGACAAGAGTGACATTGGGACTTGAACTCTTTGCCTATGGAATATTCACTTTTTTGAGCGGAGGCCTTTTCAGCCCATACCTATGGTATTGCCTGGGCTGCCTTCTGATCATGATGACAGAAGAGAGCAGGATGGCCGTCATACCCATGGGGGCATTGTGGTGCCTGCTATGTGTGACTGCCGGTAGGGTCTCCGGCAGGATAACATATCAGGAAATTAATATATGTCTTGGCATGATTACTGTAATGGGAGGATTTTATGTACTTCGCTGCTATATCGGCTGTCTGGACTGGCAGAGGCATAAATTAAGGCTGCTCAACCAGCAGCTGTCAGAAGAAAAAGAATGGAGTGACCAGACATTTTTTCAGCTGACAAATCTGTATGAAACATTTAATCTGTTTGCGATGACCAATCCTGATCAGATTGTAAATGAGCTCACCGTTTTACTGCGGCGGATCATTGCCCCCAGGGGATGTGTTCTGGTGAAGGTAGATACGGACGGAAGTATTGAGCGCCTTGGCAATAGTGGGATTGATGGGAAAAACGCGAGAACTCTGGCCGGTGAGGTCCTCTTAAATGGATGGAGCTGGAATTATATGGAAACGGATGAACCCCATTATTTTAATCTGGAAACATCAGAGGACACCTATGAAGTGATGGTGATTGGGGGCGGTACATCTTCGAGAGGAATCTTTATCCGCCTGTCGGCCGATACGAACCAAGTGTCAGAAGGAAACCAGTCCTTTTATATGAAACTGATTGGAATCGTGTTTTACAACATGGACATCCACAATCAGATCGAACGGTATATCACAACGGAGGAGCAGAACCGGATTGCAAATGAAATCCATGATACGGTAATCCAAAAGCTGTTTGGAATGGCGTGCAATATGAAGGTCATGGAGCTGGAACTGGAACAGATGGATAAGGAACATATAAGAAACAAGATAGAACAGCTGAAGCAATCAGCGGAACTGACAATAAAGGAATTGAGGGAAGCTATATATGGAAGAAGATTTGAAAATGGCGCTGGGGATTCTTTTATTGCCAGCTTAAAATGTTACATAGAAGAGGCAGAACGGCTGAGCGATGCAGCAATTACACTGATGATTGAAAAAGAGGCTGAAGACCTGACAGCAGCTCAGAAGATAACAGTATACAGGATTGCATGCGAAGCAGTCAACAATGCAATCCGTCATGGCAGGGCTGATCAGATTGAGGTGAGGCTGATTGTAGATGACGAGCAGATCAAGACCACAATCAAAGATAATGGCTTGGGTTTCTCAAAAACACAGCTGCCCATCTGCGAGGGAAGAGGTCTGAAAAATATGCGCCGGATGGCGGGAATGCTAAAAGGGCATTTGATACTGGAACCACAGAATGAAAATGGAGCCACAATAACCTTAAGCATACCCAGATGATGGGGGAAAGGGGCAGGTATGATATTGATTTTAGATGATCACCCGGTTTCTAGGCAGGGAATTGAGTCGATTATCCGGATGCAGTGGCCGGATGTACAGGTTATTCAGACAGGGACGGTTCGAGAAGCAGTTCATTATGCTGAGAAGCTGCAGGTAGATATGGCATTTGTGGATGTGAATCTTGGAAAGGAGAGCGGCTTTGATTTTCTGGAATGGATAAGAGAAACAAATAGCATGATAAAAACAATATTCATTACATCCTCTTCCAGGGAAAGCGATTTCCAGTATGCCAAAAAGCTTGGGGTGGATGCATATGTACTTAAGGACGCGTTCATTGATGAAATTATGTATGGACTGAAAATTGTAGAACGGGGCGGTAAATTCTACTCCGCAGCTCTGATTGAACGGATGAACCGGGTATCTGAAGATGAAGAGAAACTGAGGGAGCTGACGGAACGTGAGATGGATGTATTGGTTCTGTTAAGCCAGGGTTATTCCAATACAAAGATAGGCCAGAAGCTTTTTATCACAGAGGGGACAACCAAAAAACATATAACCAGTATCCTGAGCAAACTCAACCTGGAGAGCAGGGTAGAGGCAGTGGTGTTTGCCGGTAAAAACAGCTTCATCATGCGGACTGCTGTAAAGCGGGCAGTTAAAACAGATATGAGGGGGATATGATATGAGGAAACGGGGATTGTCTGCAGCAGAAAAGCTGCTCCTTGGGCTGGTACTGGGCGTGGGATTGTGTGCATTAGGAATAACCTATGCAGCGTGGACCGCCAATCTGAATATCAGGACTTATTTTGGTACCGGTATGTTTAATATGATATTCCCTGATTCTGAGGAAGGGGACTATTATGTGTGGTTAACAGATGAAAATGGCAGTCCGCTTGAGAACTTGGAGACGGAACTGATTGTATCAGAGGATGGAAAACAGGCTGATCTGACATTCGGCAGTGGACTGCCGGTGGAATTGCTGGCACAGGGGTATTATATTAAGGTGGTGTATCCTCTGAAGCAGGCGGAAAATAATACGATCAATAAGGTGGAGCCTGTTAACCCGGATCTGGATGATACAGGGGAAGAAGTACAGATGAAAGCTGAATCAGGCATGTTAATGGTGGATGGAACTCCCTATGGATTGGAGGAAATACTAGAACCGTTTATGATTCCTTTGAAATTCTATGCTTACACAGGTGTGGAGGAGGACGAAGGCGAACTCAGAGGATATCTTTACCTGAAACTGATGGAAGAGAGCCTGAGCGCTATCCATGATATGCCTGAGGCGATTGAGCTTGAGACAGAAGCGCTGGAGGAGTCCATGAGTGATTGGGCGGAACTTGTCAGCCTGTCAGAAAACGCAGAAAATAGCGTGGTCATCACTTATTCTTGCGAACTTCCGCTGTATCTGGATCAAAAGGGCGCGTACGGGATGGATCATGTCGAGGAGGGAGGCGGCTGATATGAAGAAACATGTGGCTGCAATGCTGGTGGGGGGAGCCGCTGTCATATTGACATCCGGCATGGCCTACGGTTATTGGACAGACAAGCTGGATATTAAACTGGAGATACCATTGATATACAAACTGGAGATTACCGTTAATGAACCCGAGACAGATGACGCTGCCGTGCTGTTACAGGAAATGCCATCGGAAGAGACGGAGAATCAAAGTGAAGCCGGCAGCGGCGGGG
>URUZ01000307.1 GCA_900551225.1 uncultured Clostridium sp. | reverse complement strand
GGACAGCCCCGCGGCTCCCTGGCCGGACAGCGTCTCAGCCCCCATACCGGACGGCTTCGCCGCCCTTTGCACTGCCGACCAGGGGCTGAAGGCCTGCATGGACAGCTACGAGCGGCAGATCCTGTCCGCCGCCCTGAGGGAAAACAAGGGAAATGTGACAGCCACAGCCCAGTCCCTTCAGATCACAAGACAGGCGCTGCAGCATAAGATCAAAAAATACAATTTAACTGGCAAGCAATAGGATTGCAAAATTGTCCGCCATACAATTCTCCTGTTTTCATGGTACAAATTGGTTGATATAATCAGGGAGAAGTAAACGCCGAACAGCGGAAATGGAGCAATCCCAATGGGTGAGAGGACCAGGAGCAGAAAAAGGAACAGAAAAACGTTGAGACGCCGGAGAAACAGACTTCTTTTAGCAGTTTTTCTGGGGTTATATCTGGCCGTCAGCCTGAAATACAGGAATTCCTTCCTGCCAAACACAATCATTGGCGAAATCCCGGCTGCCGGCATGACGGTGGAAGAGGTAAAAGAAAAGGTAAGTGAGGGTATCAGCAGTTACCAATTGATTATAGAGGAGAGGGAAGAAAAAGAGGAAATCATTTCCGGCAGGGATATAGAGCTCAGACCCCTGTTCGATGGCACCCTGGAAACAATCCTGAAGGAGCAGAATGCCCTGCTGTGGGGATTTCGTATGTTCAAAGGCAGGGAGTATCAGCAAAAATATATGGTGAGCTGTAATCAGGAGAAATTGGAGAACCTGATCACCAATCTGGACTGTATGAATCCCGGCAAAATAAAAGAGCCGGCCAATGCATATCTCACCTATCAGGAAGGAACCGGACTGGTGATTGTGCCCGAGCAGAGAGGCAGTTCACCTGATCCGGAACAGCTTACGGATGAGATAAAGGTGGCGGTTGCCAGGATGGAAGGGCGGATTTCCCTGGAGTCACTGGGGGTTTACAGGGAGCCGGAAGTAATGGCGGACAGCGCAGAACTGCTGGAGAAGAGGGAGATGTGGGCGCCCTATGGGCAGGTGAGGATAACCTACCTCTTCGGCAGCCGGCAGGAGATACTGGACGGCAGCACCATCTGGGGATGGCTGTCGGAGGATGAAAATGGCAGCGCAGTGGTGGACCGGGCCAAGGCAGAAGAATATGTGCAGTGGCTGGCAGAGACATACAATACGGCCTACCGCGCAAAAGAATTAAAAACCTCCTATGGACCCACTGTGAAGCTTACCAAGGGACACTATGGATGGATGATTGACAAAAAGGCAGAGACGGACCGCCTGATTGAACTGATACAGTCCGGCGAAAGCCAGGAGCGGGAGCCTGTTTACCTGCAGACAGCCCTCAGCCATGACGGACCTGACTATGGTGATACCTATGTTGAGATGAATCTGACGGCCCAGCACTTATTTTACTATAAGGATGGAGAACTGCTCATTGAATCCGATTTTGTGTCGGGGGATGCGGCCAAGGGCTGGAGCACTCCGGCTGGGGCATATGAATTGACTTACAAGCAGCGCAATGCAACATTAAAAGGGGAGGGTTATAAAACCCCTGTGTCATACTGGCTTCCATTTAATGGGAATATTGGAATGCACGATGGCTACTGGCGTTCCGACTTTGGGGGTACAATCTATAAAAAGAAAGGTTCTCATGGTTGCGTAAACCTTCCGCCTGCTGTTGCTAAAACCATATATGAGAACATTGAGGCGGGAACGCCGGTTCTCTGCTATCACCTGGAAGGCACGGAAACCAATGCGACAACCAACGTACCCTCTGGTAAAATCACAACATCTTCAGGAAAGTAAAAGGTAAACCGTATGCCCATTAATTCCTTTGAAAATTATCCCATGTCCTGGACGCCGGACAAAAATAAACTGGTTTTTCCAATTTATTACAGTATTGCAGATATGATGGAACAGGATATAAAAAGCGGTAGACTGCCCTCCAACACAAAGCTGCCCCCGCAGCGTGAGCTGGCTGATTATCTGGACCTGAACCTGAGTACCATCACCAAAGCCTACAAGCTGTGCGAGCTGCGGGGATTAATCCACGCTGTTACCGGTAAGGGAACATTTGTAACCCCCTATGCAAGCGGACCCACATCAACCGTGGAAAAGGAGGCCGGGCCGAGGATTGAGCTGGCGGTAATCCACCCCTTTTACGAGTCCAATGCCGCGATCCGCGATCTGACAATAGAGATCTTGAAAAGACCCTTTTCAGAGCAGCTGTTTGAATATTCCCATCCCCTCGGCGACAGAGGGCAGGTGCTCACTGCTGCCCAATGGCTGAGGCGGGCGGGTCTGGAGGCGGATGAACACAACACCATGATCACAAGTGGGGCCCAGAATGCACTTGCAACAATCCTGTCCTCCTTGTTTGAGGCTGGGGACTGCATTGCAGTGGACACCTACACCTACCCCAATTTTATCAGCCTGGCAAACCTCCTCTATCTTCAGCTTGTGCCCATTGAAAATGATGATGAAGGAATGCTGGCGGAGCAGCTGGACCAGGCCTGTTCCCTGCGGAAGATCAAAGGGATTTATATAATGCCGGCCGGGGCCAATCCCACCAATACCGCATTTTCCCAATCCCGCAGGAAGGCAATTGCAGAGATTGTCAGAAAGCAGAACCTGATTGCCATCGAAGATGATAATTATGCCGCACTGCTGGAAACGCCCTATGTCCCACTGGCCCTTGAAGCCCCGGAACATTGTATTTATGTCAGCGGCCTGTCGAAACCTCTCTGTCCGGGGCTGAGGATTGCCTACCTTTACCTCCCGGACCGTTTTATTGAACCAATGGAGCAGGGCATATTCAGCCAGAACTTAAAGATATCGTCCCTGAACATGGAAATAGCCGCGGAGATTATACGAAGCGGCATGGACAGGAAAATCATACAGAGAAAGCAGAGGGCGGCTGTCAAAAGGAATGAAATATACGCCTCCTATTTCCCGGAAGTCAGTACGTGCATGGTATCTTATTACCAGTGGCAGCAGCTGCCTGAATCCTGTACCGGAAGAATGTGCGAGATGGAGCTGGCCCGCAGGGGAATCAGCGTGTTCGGCGCAGAGCGTTTTACCTGCGGGAACAAGGGAAGGGCTAATGCCCTCAGGATTGCCACCTGCTCTGCGGAAAATGATGAGCAGCTGATCAAGGGACTGGAGGGATTAAAGAATTTTATAGAGGAGCAGGAAAAGATCCAGCCTTTATTTATCGTATAACAGTTTATGAGTAACAATTTTTTGGGCAGCGTAAAGATATTATAAGTGACAATTTTTTTGGCAGCGTAAAGTTATTTGGCGCCAAAAAAATTGTCACTTTTTGCATTCATGGGGGTGCAGAGGCGAAGAAAGCCCATAATTCCATGGTTTCAATTTTTGGCATGAAACTTGCTTAATATATAAACGTACATGTACCAATGGAAAAATGAAACAAATGGAAGGAGTCAAGTATGAAAAAGAGTGTTAAGCAATGGGCCACGCTGATTGCCATCTGTATGGCGGGAGGGACCATATTCAAGCTGGCTTATCTGCGGGATGTATTCTATGTGGCCATGCAGGAGGCCTTTGGGTTCACCAATACCCAGTTTGGACTGATGATGACAGCATTTGCGGTGACGCAGTTTATCGCCTATCTGCCGGGAGGCTGGATCACGGACCTTGTGCCCGTCAAATATCTGATCCCGGTATCCCTGATCTCCACAGGCGTGTGCGGCTTCTGGCTGGCCTCATACCCCTCATTTACCAGCGTGCTGATTATACAGGCCGTCATGGGTATCACCATCACGCTGCTGTTCTGGGAGGCCATGATCAAGGGCACCCGTATGATCGGAACTGCTGAAGAACAGGGGCGGATGTTCGGCCTGCTGGAGGGCGGCCGCGGATTGTTTGCAACCATCATTTCCTTTGCCGCCCTTTGGATGTTCACCTCCTTTGGGGAGGGGAGGATGGGACTGCGGGCCACCATGCTGTTTTACGCAGTAGCCCTGTGTGTGATGGGAGTTGCCTGTTATTTCCTGATCGAGAAAAATGACGTGGAGGGCAAGGTCAATGCCAGGGAGGCCATGGACGGCCTGCTCCATGTGGCTAAAATGCCCCGTGTCTGGGTGGCCGGCGCCATTGTATTCTTCGGCTATTCATTCTATAATGGACTGAGCTATTTTTCATCCTACCTCACCGAGATCTGCGGGATGTCCGTCAGCGTCGGCGTTGCGGTCAATATTGTGCGCCAGTACCTGATTGCCTTTATCGCGGCTCCCATCGGAGGGATCATTGCCGACAAGATGGGCTCTTCCATTAATTTCCTGAAGATCGCCCTTGCCCTGGGGACCGTGCTGACCGGAATCTACCTGGTGCTGCCCTCCACCGTGGGAATCGTGGTTGTCATCGCAATTATGCTGGTGCTGGCCGCTGTGATGATGACGATCCGCGGAACCTACTACGCCACCACAGATGAGATCAAGATCCCCATCATGATGTCCGGTGCGGCTGCAGGAATCCTGTCCATCGTGGGAAATACGCCGGACCTGTTTATCTTCACCTTATACGGCCATTTCATGGACGCATACCCGGGAATCCAGGGTTACCGCTACATTTTCATGACCATGATGGTATTCGCAGTGCTTGGAATCGGCTGCTGCTTCCTGCTTTCTTCCATGAAGGCAAGGATTAAAAAATAATGAAAGAGAGGATGTAAAAATGAGCTTAGTACATAACTTTGATGAACCCATCAACCGGGTGAACACTGATTCTTTTAAATGGGATTATGAGGGGGAGAGCGGGAAATATATTCCCCTTGGGGTTGCGGACACGGATTTCAAGGCGCCTCAGGAGATCATTGACGCAGTGCGCCAGCGGGTGGATTTTGGCGTGTTTGCCTATGGATACCTGCCTCAGAGGCGTTTTGCGGACGCTGTGTGCGGGTGGTACAGGAAGCGGTATGACCTGGACTTAGAGCCGGAGGCGGTGCGCCATTCACAGGGGCTGATGACAGGGGCGCTGTGGATGATTCTGAACGCCTACACCAGGCCGGGTGACAAGATCCTGCTGCAGCCGCCGGTATACAACACATTTAACGTGGTGATCCAGGGGGCAGGGCGCTTCGTGGAGTGCAATGACCTGATCCTGAAGGAAGGCCGCTATGAGATTGACTTTGAGGACCTGGAGAAAAAGACCGCTGATCCCAGGGTGCGAATCCTGCTGGTATGCAACCCCGCCAACCCGGTGGGCCGGGTGTGGACCAGGGACGAGCTGATGAAAATGTATGAGATCTGCAAGCGGAACAATACCCTGATCGTCAGCGATGAGATCCATGGGGATATCGTTTACGCGCCCCATAAGCACATTCCCTACTTTTCCCTGTCCGGGGAGGTGGCGGACAATGTGATTGTCATGGGCTCCCCCAGCAAGACCTTTAACCTGGCCTGCTTTTACTCTGCCTATGTGGTGATCAAGAACAAAGCGCTGCGTGACCAGTACAATGTGGTTTACGACAATTACCATTTCGACTACAATTATATTGGCATAGAGGCGTTGATCACTGCCTATAATCAGTGTGAATATTATGTGGACCAGCAGAATGCATATTTTAAGAAGAATATTGAACTGGTGAAATCCTTCATTGCGGAGAATATGCCTGAGGTCAGGGTGATCGAGCCTGAGGCCAGCTATCTGCTGTGGATCGATTTCCGGGCCTGGAATATGACGCCCTTTGAGCTGGTGCACTTATTCCAGGATGCGGGCGTGAAGCTGAACAACGGTGCCAATTACGGAAAACCGGGCATGGGCTTTATCCGCCTGAATGTGGCCACACAGACCGCGGTGCTGGAGAAGGCGTTGGAGGGGATGAAGAAGGCGGTTGGGAAACGGCCGGTATAAAATCATAATGTTTACGTCCGGCAGGCCTCATGGAGCCGCCTGCCGGCAGAGGAGAAGATAATGGACGAAAGAGATATCAGAATTTCTGAGGCAGAGGAAATGACGGATGGAGAAAAGCTTCTGTCAAAGAATTTTAAGTATCCGGTATCCATTGGATATGCCGCATTGGTTACGGGATGTGTATTCGGGTTTGTTGCGCTGGGGCTGATACTGTTCGACGCCCCGCTGGAGCTGATGTTTCTGCTCTCCTGGATGATCGTGGTCCCGCTGCTGATGCGCCTGGGGTATAAGTATGGAGAACTGCAGGAAATGGCCTGGGAGATGGCCACGGCTTCCTTTGAACCCAATGTGGTGCTGATTGTAATCGGAGCCATGATTGCGGTGTGGATTGCCAGCGGCACAATCCCCTATATTATTTATCTTGGACTTAAATTTATCTCGCCGAAGATCTTCCTGCTGTCGGCGCTGATTCTGGCTTCTTTTACATCCCTGGCTACGGGGACCTCCTGGGGTACCCTGGGAACTGTGGGCCTGGCCCTGATCGGAATCGGCAATGCCATGGGAATCCCTTCCCCCATGACAGCGGGAGCCATCATCTGCGGGGCGTATTTCGGCGATAAGATGTCCCCGTTGTCGGACAGCACCATTCTGGCGGCTTCTGTATCAGGGACCCAGGTGATGACCCATGTAAGACACATGTTATGGACAACGGTTCCGGCCTATATTATCACGGCAATTCTGTTTGTGATTTTGGGATTTAACAACATTTCCGGCACCTATGACATGACCACGGCAAATGAGATCATGGGGACATTTGCACAGTTTTACCAGTTTTCATTTATTGAGTTTATGCCGATCCTGATTGTGCTGGTGCTGCTGGTGGCCAACGCACCCTCTATTATTGCGCTGATGATCGGGACCATTGCGGGTATGGTTGTGGCTGTGGGGCATCAGCAGGTGGCATTAAAGGCGCTGCTGGACTACATGGTGAACGGTTTTGCCATTGATACGGGCAGTGACTTTGTGGACATCCTTCTGAACAGGGGCGGGATTATGAGCATGATGAGCGCGTTCCTGGCTATTTTTCTGGCATTGTGTATCTCGGGGATGCTGGATAAGACGGGGGTGCTGAGTACGCTGGTGAATCCTCTGATTAAGAAATGCGGCAATTCTACATTTAAGATCATTGCTTGTACGGCGGTGCTGACGTATATTACGAATGCGATTGGTTCTTCTATGCTCTTTGCATCTATTGTGACGGCTACGCTGATGAAGGATATCTTTGCACAGAACCGGATTGCACCGGAGAATCTGTCGCGGACGCTGGAGGATGCGGGGACCTTTGGGGCGGTGCTGATTCCGTGGAATTCTAATGCGATTTATGCCTCGCAGATGCTGGGGGTGGCGCCTTTGGCGTTTATTCCTTATTGCTTTTTGAATTGGATTACGCCGGTGATTGATCTGATTTATGCTAGGACGGGGTTTACGGTGAGGAAGATGGGGGAGTAGGCGCGGATGGGTACACGGGCGGGATAAGATGCATCCGTCCGTGAGAGCCAGGAGCTGCGGGCGGGGAGGCTCGGGGACGGGTTACGGCGCAAAGTAATCCGCTCGAACTCATGCTTTGAGGCATTCGTTCGTCCCCTCATTTTGCACTGCCGGAGCC
>URUZ01000306.1 GCA_900551225.1 uncultured Clostridium sp. | reverse complement strand
GGGGGCAAAATTGTTAATTAGTGGAAAATGTATCAACAAAACTGTAAAAACTTGGAGTTATCGCATGCATTTGACAAAAATGCGTTAAAATTCCGTTAATAAACAATAGAATTTATTGCTTTTAATTCGATTTGATGGTAGATTACAATCCATCACGTGTCAAACATTGCGGTCATATTTTGTTGCAGTTTGTGATGAAAAGTGTTTATAATGTAATTTGTCGGTGAATCCAGAAGAAAAAAAGACAATTATGTAAATATACACTCAGAGATGATAAAAAACTGAAATATCAGCAAAATGTCTGCTGCATAAAAACAATGAAAGGGAGGATTAAAGAGTTGGCAGAGTTGAGTGTGGCGATTGTCGATGACAATCCAATGATTTTGAATACACTGGATGAAATTCTTAAGAATGAAGATGGATTATCGGTGATTGGCAAGGCGGAAAATGGTGAGGATGCGATTAATATGATCGTGGCCAAAACACCTGATGTGGTACTATTGGATCTGATTATGCCGAAGATTGACGGGATTTCGGTAGTGGAGCGGGTTAAGAACGAACACCCGGCATTAAAGAATCCGGCGTTCATCATTTTGAGCGCAGTGGGCGGTGAACAGATGGCGGATGAAGCATTCCGCGCAGGTGCCAACTATTATTTGATGAAGCCTTTTGACCGTACGGCTCTTGTGAATAAAATCCGGCACGTAGGGAAACAGCCTGTAGAGGAACGGTCCAGGGAAGTAAAGCCAGTGTCCGCCAGGACAGAGACGGTTAAGATGAGCAAGGAAGAGTATATGGAAGAGCATCTGGAGACCGATATCACCAGAATGCTTCATGAGTTGGGGATTCCGGCTCATATCAAGGGTTATCAGTATCTGAGAGACGCCATCTCCATGGCGGTTCAGGATCAGGAAATGATGTCCTCGGTAACGAAAATTCTATATCCTACCATAGCCAAGAAACATCAGACTACATCCAGCCGTGTGGAGCGGGCGATCCGCCACGCCATTGAGGTTGCATGGGGCCGCGGAAAGATGGAGACCATTGACGAAGTCTTTGGCTATACGGTCAGCACAGGTAAAGGCAAGCCTACCAATTCCGAATTTATTGCGCTGATTTCCGACAAAATTACCCTGGAGTATAAAAAAATTTAAGATAAAAAAAACAGAAAGAACTTCCTAATTATTGAAAAATAATGTATACTATACATTAGCAGCCTTTAAGGCCACCTGTTTTTCAGGAGAGGGAGGTTTTGATGAAGAAGATACTATTCATGGCTTCAGAAGCGGTACCATTTATTAAAACAGGAGGACTGGCAGATGTTGTGGGTTCCCTTCCGAAGTATTTTGATAAAGAATATTTTGACGTAAGGGTGATGATCCCCAAGTATACTTGTATTAAGCCGGAATGGCTGGACCAGATGGAATATGTGAACCATTTTTATATGGACTATCTGGATCAGAGCCGTTATGTAGGCATTCTGCAGTATGTGTACCAGGGCATCACCTTTTACTTTGTGGATAATGAAAGTTATTTCAGCGGAGCCAAGCCGTACGGCGACTGGTTCTGGGACTTGGAGAAATTCTGCTTCTTCTGCTGGGCCGGGTTGTCTGCCCTGCCTGTAATCGGCTTTCAGCCGGATGTGATTCACTGCCATGACTGGCAGACCGGCCTGGTGCCTGTTCTCTTAAAGGACAGATTCCAAGGCGGTGATTTCTTTAGGGGAATCAAATCGGTTATCACCATCCACAACCTGAAGTTCCAGGGCGTGTGGGATGTAAAGACTATTAAGCGGTTTACCGGCCTGCCGGACTACTATTTCGCTCCGGATAAGCTGGAGGCGTACAAGGACGGCAACCTGCTAAAGGGCGGCATTGTATTTGCAGATGCCATCACCACAGTGAGCGACACCTATGCGGAGGAGATCAAGATGCCGTTTTACGGCGAAGGCCTGGACGGATTGATGAGATCCAGGGCGGGCAGTCTCCGCGGTATTGTGAACGGCATCGACTATGAGGATTTTAATCCTGAGACAGATCCCCACATTGCCCAGAATTACAATGCCAGGAATTTCCGCAAGGAAAAGGCCAAGAATAAAAAGGCGCTTCAGCAGGAGCTGGGTCTCCCTGTGGATGAGAAGAAATTTATGGTGGGCATTGTCTCCAGGCTGACGGACCAGAAGGGACTGGACCTGATTCAGTGCGTGCTGGATGAGCTGTGCAGCGAGGATATGCAGCTGGTGGTTCTGGGCACTGGCGATGAACGCTATGAGAATATGTTCCGCCACTATGACTGGAAGTATCATGACAGGGTATCCGCACAGATCTATTACTCGGAGCCGATGTCCCATCAGATCTATGCTGCCTGTGATGCGTTCCTGATGCCTTCCCTGTTTGAACCCTGCGGACTCAGCCAGCTGATGGCCCTGCGCTACGGCACGGTGCCCATTGTCCGGGAAACAGGCGGACTGAAGGATACGGTAGAGCCGTACAACGAATATAACAGCAGCGGCACCGGATTTTCATTTGCCAACTATAATGCCCATGAAATGCTGGGCAGTGTGCGCTACGCAAAAGAGATCTATTACAATAAGCGCAGAGAGTGGAACAAGATCATTGACCGGGCTATGGCCGCAGATTTTTCCTGGAGTGCATCAGCAGGGAAATATCAGGAGCTTTACGACTGGCTGATCGGTTGATAGGAATTGGGCGCCCCGGCATATGCCGCGGGGGCCCAAACACGGATAAAGAGAGGTGTGATTCCAATGGAACAGCTGAAGGGCTTGGGACTGACCCCAGGGGAGCGCAGAGCCGCTGCCGGGTGGGCCGCTGACGAATCCTGGGTGACGCTGCGGGAATATGAAAGGGATTCGGAATACATGGCATGTGTGAAGGATATCCTGGACAATCCGGTATTTATCTCCATGGATCAATATATACAGCACGGGAATACTACCTGTAAAACCCACTGTATCCAGGTATCGTACCTGGGCTATAAACTTTGCAAACGGTTAGGCGGAAACTGGAGGAGCGCTGCTAGGGCAGGGCTTCTCCATGATTTGTTTTTATACGACTGGCATACTCATGCAAAGGAAACGGGCAACCGTTTTCACGGTTTCACCCACCCCAGGACAGCACTTAATAATGCAGTCCGGTATTTTGAACTGACGAAGGAGGAACAGGGCATCATCCTGCATCACATGTGGCCCCTGACTCCGGTTCCGCCGTCCACTGCGGCGGGCTTTGCTGTCACCTGCGCGGATAAGTTCTGCAGCACAGCAGAGACCCTTGGCCGGGTAAAAGGCTGGCTGATGTTTCGCCGGGCTAGAGTGTGTTGAAAATTCATTTCTGCCATCTGCACGCCCCGCTTCGCGGACGCACAGCTGACAGAAAGCAATTTACAAACACACTCTAGGCCGGTACACAGATGATATGGTAATTTTGGATATTAATTAGGAGACATTTGGATGAATATATGGAATGAAATGCTGAGCAACCAGGTGCTTGTCAGCGCTGTTGTTGGCTGGACGGTGGCGCAGGTTTTAAAGACAATCATTGACTTTGCGCTGAATAGAAGCTTCAATATGGAACGGCTGGTGGGGTCCGGCGGGATGCCCAGCTCCCATTCTGCCACAGTGTGCGGGCTCACAACGGCCGCTGCCATCAAATATGGGGTGGGTTCCTTTGAATTTGCTGTGTGCTTTGTACTGTCCATGGTGGTAATGTACGATGCCACAGGGGTGCGCAGGGAGACCGGCAAGCAGGCGAAGCTGCTCAATTCCATTTTGATGGAGAATCCGCTGAAGCTGAATGCGGAAGTGCTGCAGGAGAAATTAAAGGAATATGTGGGGCATACGCCTCTTCAGGTCATTGCAGGCGCAATTCTGGGCGTTATTCTGGCTATGGCGGTGAACCACTATTATATTTAGGTGCCGGTGGCTCTATGACGCAGCTTAACGGGGGGAAACTTGTTTCGTCGTTTGGGGAGCAGCACAGGAGGTAGACACATGAACATCTTTCGAATGATAAACTGGTTTTTTATGTACAGCTTTTTAGGGTATATTCTGGAATGCATTGTGCTGAGCTGGGAGAATAAACGCCCGGTGGTAGACCGTGGATTCGGCCATGGTCCGTTTTGCATCATTTACGGTTTTGGCGCCCTTGGGGCGTGTATGGTGTTAAGCCCCGTAGCCGGGCGGCCTATGGAGCTGTACACCGCTTCCATGACCATGGCTACTACCATGGAACTGCTGACTGCCAATGTTATGATCCGTCTGTTTGGATCTTTTTGGTGGGATTACAGCCACAAGGCATTTAACTACCGCGGGATCATCTGTCTGGAGAGCAGCTTGGCCTGGGGATTTCTGGGATTATTTTTCTTCTATTTCCTGGACAGCAAGGTGAAACAGGCGGTTACCATGATTCCTGGTCAGATGGGGAATGTTCTGGCAGTGGGGCTTACGGTATTCTACCTGATTGATTTCATTTACTGTTTCCGGCTGCGGCTGGGCGGGAACCAGGAGGAAGAACCCACAGTTGGACGGCTGAAGGTGTATTGAATTTGAATATTGAGGGGGCTGCTGCATGTGACTTGATCGGAGGGGACTGTGCGGCGGCCCTGTTTATGGATAAAGAGGAGATATAAAATGGCAGAATCATGGAAGGGAATGCAGGTGGTACTGGCATCCGCATCGCCCAGAAGGAAAGAGCTTTTGGCACAGATGGGAATCGAGCCAATGATCATACCCAGCCGGATTGATGAGCAGACCGGGGAGACTAAACCGGACTGCATGGTGATGGAGCTGTCCAGGCAGAAGGCGGAAGATGTCGCTGCGGGCTGCGGGGCCGGGACCATTGTAATTGGAGCGGATACCGTGGTGTCGGTGGATGGAGAGGTGTTAGGGAAGCCGGGGACGCCTGAGAAGGCATACGAAATGATATCTAAGCTTCAGGGCCGGGACCACCAGGTGTACACCGGCGTGACGCTGCTGCTGTGCGGCGGGGAGGGCAGCAGCCATGGCTGTACCTTCTCTGAGAAAACCGATGTCAGCGTATACCCCATGACAGAGCAGGAGATGTGGGAGTATGCACGCAGCGGGGAGCCGCTGGACAAGGCTGGGGCTTATGGAATCCAGGGATATTTTGCAGTATTTATTAAGAAGATAAACGGTGACTATGACAATGTGGTAGGTCTGCCATTGGGCCGCTTGTACCATGAACTGAAGAATCTGACAGAGGAGAATGAGGAAAATGATTAAATTAATTGTATCGGATGTGGACGGAACCCTGGTTCAGGACGGCGCGGGAGCCATTAATCCGGAACTGTTTGATGTGATATTAAAGCTGCGGGAGAATGGGATTCAGTTCGCCATTGCCAGCGGCCGCCCGTGGGCCAGTGTGGAGCGTACGTTTCTTCCTGTTAAGGAGAAAATATTCTACATAGCTAACAACGGTGCATACCTGGGATGTCACGGCCGTTCCCTTTTTGTGAATACGATGGACAGGGAGCTGGTTCACAGCGTGATCCGGGCCGTGCGGCGCCATCCGGACCTGGTGGTCACCTATGCGGGACAGGACGGCGATTATTTTGACTCAGATAATGATGAGCTGTACCGCTGGCTCACAGAGAGCTACAAGTTCCGGGTGGAGCGGGTGAGGGATCTGCTGGAGGTGGAGGAGCCCTGCGTGAAGCTGTCCATTTACAAGGAGAACAATGTGGAGGAGGCTGCCAGGGACATCTACGAGGAGTTCAAGGACAGCTTGAAGATTACTCTTGCGGGGGATATGTGGATGGACTGCATGGCCCTGGGCGTTAACAAAGGCCAGTCAGTGAAGATTCTACAGGAGTCTCTGGAGATCCTGCCGGAGGAGACCATGGCCTTTGGCGACCAGTTAAATGATCTGGAAATGCTGGAACAGGCCTATTACAGTTTTGCAGTGGCAAACGCCAGGGAAGAGGTGCGCAAAGCGGCCAGATTCCAGGCGGACAGCAATGTAAACGACGGTGTTTTAAAGGTATTAAAACAGCTGCTTTGAAAGGAGCCGACAGCGTGATTGAAAGAAAACCCAGAGGGAGAGGTACGTTAAGGCTGACGCTGCTGACATTTGCCATTATGGCAATGTGTCTGTCCGCCGGCTGCAGCAAACGGACTACCGCAGAGACCGGGCAGGAACAGGTTATGCGGTCATATACCAGGGGGCAGATTATGACCATCGCGGCCACGGAGAGGAACCGTTACCAGAATGTCTATACAAGCCAGATCTGGGGCGTAACGGACAAGGCTTCGGGGCAGGATTTTGAGACAACGCTTTTGAATCAGATCCAGCAGTTTTTCAAAGAACTGGGGACAATGAACCTGCTGGCGGACGCCCAGGAGGTTGAGCTGACAAGCCAGGAAAAGGATTCTCTGAAACGGCTGTCTGAACAGTATTACGAGCAGCTGAGCCAGGAAGACAAGGCGTATATCGGAGCAGACCAGGAGGAGATCTACCAGCTTTACTGCGAGTATTACCGGGCGGATAAGCTGGTGTCAGAGATGACCAAGGATGAGAATATGGAGATCAGCGATGCGGAGGCCAAGGTGATTCAGGTCCAGCGCATGGTTCTGGCGGACCGGGAGACCGCGGATTCGGTTTTGGCGGAGGCACAGGCCGGGGGAGCCAATTTCGAGGCCATAGCCAAGAAATACTCCAAGGATGCGCAGCTGAATGAGCAGCTGGAGCGGGGAGTGGATGACGGACCGGTGGCGGAGGCTGCGTTTTCACTGGAGCAGGATGAGATCAGCGGGGTTATAGAGGACAATGGAGCGTTCTATATTGTAAAATGCATAAACGCCTATGACCAGGAGGCCACGGCCGCCCGCAAAAAAAAGCTGGCCATGGAGAAGAAAACCGCCGCATTCCAGAGCATCTATGAGCCGTTTGCGGATCAGCATGTGGTGGTGTTTGAGAATGGATTGTGGGATGAGATCAGCTTTGACGGCGGTGAGTATTCTACGACTACCAATTTCTTTGAGTTGTTTCACAGTTATTTTTCAAAATAGAATGGGGAATATAAAACAGATAGAGGCCGCTTGGTAAGGCGGCCCCTATCTGTTTTATTGTGCGCGGTGAACCGCCAGTTGAGGGTGTAATCCATCGCAGTGCCCTGGAAGGCGTGTTCCGGACAGCTGCGGGCGGACCCGCAGCCGTGCCGGTATCTTGAGTTACGACAGCCGGATCACATTCAGACTGGCGCCTGTGCCGGCCTGGAGAACAGCTGCCCCCAGAATGCCAAAGAGCTGAAGCTGCAGTGTATCGCCGGCATTAAGCGCGGCAATCTGCATATTGAAGAAGGTGTTTACCGCCACAGTCGGGGCAACAACTGAGCCCGGAAGCTGTGCGCCGTTGCGCAGGATGTTCGAGGACAACAACAGAGCGGCAGTGGTTCTGACCGAGTAATAGATCATATAAGTGCCTGTAGCCGGAACCGTAAAGATCGTGTTGGCAGCGTTCACGGTGAAGCCTGTCTCTTATACACATCTCCGAGCCCACGAGACCAGAGAGGATCTCGTATGCCGTCTTCTGCTTGAAAAAAAA
>URUZ01000305.1 GCA_900551225.1 uncultured Clostridium sp. | reverse complement strand
GTAAACAACTCTTAATTATTATATCACATACTTTTCATTTATTGTACTTCATTTTCTTACAATTATCTTATTGGAGAAAACCTCTGGTTACAACGCTTAAACGTTGAAATTCTGTGGCAAAATTATTATAATAGCCGTATAGATATGTTCATTAGACTGAGAGGAGGCGTTTGTATGCCGAGAAAAACAGTTTTGGTCACCGGGGCATCCCGCGGAATCGGCAAGGCCATTGCCGTTAAGTTTGCCAAAAAAGGTTACAATGTGGTCATCAGCTGCGTCAGCAGGGAGGAACGGCTGGCACAGGCCAAGAAGGAAATCGAGGGCTTCCAGGTTCCCTGCCTGGCCTACCTGGGCGATATGGGGGATTTAAAATGCTGTGAGGAGCTGTTCTCCCAGGTAAAGACGCAGTTTGGCGGCGTGGACGTGCTGGTAAACAACGCAGGCATCTCATACATCGGACTGCTTCAGGATATGTCCGGGGAGGACTGGGACAAGATGCTGCACGTGAATCTGACCTCTGTGTTCAACTGCTGCAAACTGGCCATACCATATATGCTCCGCCAGCAGCAGGGAAAAATTGTCAATATTTCTTCGGTGTGGGGCGTGGTGGGCGCTTCCTGTGAGACTGCCTACTCTGCCACAAAGGGCGGCATCAACGCGCTGACCAAGGCCCTGGCCAAGGAACTGGCCCCCTCCAATATCCAGGTCAACGCGGTGGCCTGCGGGGCCATTGACACGGAGATGAACCAGTGGCTGGAGGAGGACGAGCTGATCTCCCTGGTGGAGGATATCCCCACCGGCCGTCTGGGGCGGGCCGAGGAGGTGGCTGATCTGGTCTATCACCTGGGCTACAAGAACGCCTACCTCACAGGACAAGTGATCGGCCTGGACGGCGGCTGGATATGATAGGGAATCAGCCCGGACGGCGGCGGCCCATGACCGAGAACCCGGCATGGGCGCAGCTTCCCGGCCTGCCAGATACTTTTTACGATTTCCGACCATTCCTTACAAAACCATTACATGGGTTGACCTTGGAGCGACTCCAAGGTATAGAATCCATATGTAATCAAATACAGAAAATGTACCACTGTAAGGAGGGTTCTATAGATGAAGCTGAAACGTCTGGCTACTATTTCTCTGGCCCTGGCTCTCACTGCCGGAAGTACATTCCCATCTCTGGCAGCAGGCTGGACCAGCACACAGCAGGGCTGGAAGTATCAATGGGGATCTGGCGACTACTGTACCAGCAACTGGGTTCAATATAAAAACCACTGGTTTTATTTTGGAGATGACCAAATCCTGCGCACCGGTTGGATTCAACTCAATGATACCTGGTATTTCGCGGCAGATACGGGCGAGCTCCAGGGCGGTCTGCTGAAGATCAACGGGAACGCATACTACATGGATACCAGCAGCTGCAAAATGGTGACCGGGGATTACAATTACAACGGCAGCACCTATCATTTTACGGAAAACGGCACCACAAACGGCGCTCCCTACATTTACCAGGAGTGGAACAGTGACGGCACGATCCGCAGGGGCACCAAGTTCGGTGTCCGCTGACAAACGACAATCACACATTATTGATAGTTTTGCACTCTATTTCAGAAAACCCCCAGGATTCGCCTGGGGGATTTTTCTATACCATGGGTTTTTAAATCTATTTAAAATAGAGCCCCGCCATGCCGATGACTACCGGTATGAAAATAGGCAGGCTTATCATCAGGCCCTGAGTCACGGAGGAACCTCTGCCCTGGCTCATATTTTCGCGCTCCCGGCGGTAGAATTCTTTCTTAGTATCATCCGTGTCAAAACTGTACATGGCCACATGGGAATAAACTGTACTGAACAGGCAGATCACCAGGGCAATAACGAAGAAACGCAGTGTCCCCTCCTTGTTAAACTGCAGGCATGCTGCGTACAGCGACGGCCAGAATACATACCAGAGCATTCTGGAGCGTATGCCCCTTCTGATCTTCTTGTCCGCCTTACCCGGTGTCTGCACCGGCACATCTACTTCCCTCTGGCATTTCTCCAGATAGTCCTGGCAGTCCTCACATTCTGCCAGATGTTCTCCCACCAGCTTCCTGCTTTCCGCAGACAACAGATCCTCTACATACAGGGGCAGCAGGTCCTTTACAATCTCACAATGATTCGTTTTCATTGCCAACCCTCCTCTAATTGATCCAACAGCTTGTTTTTACAGCGCATGAACGTGACTCTGGCCCACACCTCCGATTTCCCAAGGATGGAACTGATCTCCGCAAAGGACAGGCCGCCCAGGATTCTCAGACTCATCAGGGTTCGCAGCGGTTCTTCAAGATTTTCTATATATTTGAAAATCCTTCTGATCCGTTCCCGGTCCGTGTAGTCCTGTGCCAGGTCTCCTGAGGCCGGGATCGTCTCGTCCAGAGGGGCATGTGATGGGTTTTTTCTGAGATAACGGAAGTATTCGTTTCGTGCAATGGTGAATATCCATGTTCTGGCGGTACAGTCTCCCCTGAATCCTGCGTATCCTCCCAGTACCTGCAGAAATGTGGATTGAAGTATATCTTCCGCAGCCTGGGGATCGTGGCACATGGACAGCAGATAGCGGTAGACCCCATTGGAATATTCATCGTAAAGCCGCTCCACCTGATCCCATTTTCCCATTTCATCCACCTCCTTTGTTATATTAGAGTCGGAAAAACAGAAAACGTTACAAAATATTTTATTCAATCATCCGCCAGCCAGCCCTGGAGGTATCTGGCCACCGGTTCATCCTGGTAATTATAGACCCAGATATAATTTCCCATGATCTTGGAATAGAAGTTTTCCCCTACATCGCTGATATATTCGTCGTCCGTACAGTACAGTTTTTTTGCCAAAGCGCCGTTCTTGTAGATGTAAACCTCCAGCCCATCCTTTGTATATACATCCACATATGCCAGGTTGTCATTGACCTCATACATAAAGCTGTAAAATTCATTCTCATCTCTGCGGCCGCCGGTGTCCAGATCCAGAATCCAAGTCCCGTCCGCCCTGTAGCAATGTTCAAAGGTCCCCTCAGAAATCATTACATAGGAAGGGTATTCCTCGCTGCTCCTGACATTCACCGCTTCTTCTGTAACCCCATATTTTTCCAGTATCTCCGGATGGTTTTTGGCGAAGTCCCAGGCATTATGATTGTTCTGCAGGTCATATTTATTCCAGGGGTCGTCATCCCTCATCTCCCGCATCACGGACACATTTCCCTGGAGGTCGCATTTGCCCCAGAGCCCGGCTTTTCCCTCGCCGTCATTGTAGACAACCAGGATGAAGCCGTCCTCCGCGGCAAATATATTATCGTAAACAGGGGGTATGATCCACTCCCGCCGCCCCAGATTATAGAGGCCAAACTGGTCCTTTTGCCGGTCATTAAGTGCCAGCACTGTGTTAATGGGAGACTGAAGCATGTTGTTCACCTGTTCGCAGGACACGGAATCAATATAATACTGCAGCTTCATGCGGCCATCCAGCACCGCCAGTCCGCTCTTGCCGTACAGCTGGACGCCGTCTGACAGGATACAGGTCCCTTCCGGCAGATCCAGGGATGCTGTAAACTGGGGATTGTACGCTCCGCCGTTCCATCCTGCAGGCAGTTTCTTGGAGGTGTGGGAGATGCCCACATATCCCAGATCCTCCACCAGGGCCTGGCCGTTGTCTGAGGTGAGCCAGGTGAACAGCTCATAGGCCCGGGAATCACTTGGTTCGTTCTCCCGGACGGCCACATAAAAGTCATTGACATAGGGATAGCTGCCGTCCCTGATGGTCTCGTTGGCGGGCAGAACCTGGTCCACTGCCATGAATTTCAGGTCAGGAAGCTGGTACATGTTTCTGGCGTAGAAATAGACAGAGTAGCCCAGGGCGCTGCCGGTGTTGTTGAAGGAGGCCACGTCCTCGATCAGCTCTCCCATCTCCCCTGCGACATACTCCTGGGGCGCCTTGGCCATGGGGACTTCCTTCATCACAAGGCTGGACATCAGGTTCTGGCTCCCAGAGTCCTCCGGGCGCTGGAAGGCCTCAATCTTCATGTCCGCACCTCCCACCTGGGACCAGTTGGTAATCTGCCCGCTGTAAATGTCCACGAGCTGCTGCTGTGTCAGGGAATTCACCTGGTTGGAGGAGTTGGCCATGAACACCAGCGCATCCCGGCCAATGGGCTCCAGGCGGATATTTACTCCGCTGCTGGTGATCTCCTCCTGCACCCTTGGGCCGGGGGCGTAGGCGATCACCAGATCGGCTGTTCCGTACACCAGTTCCAGGTAGGCCCCTGTGGTCTTGGTATGTCTCACCGCCGCCTGGGCTTCCTCCGCCGTGGAACCGGTTACAAGCTGATAGAGTCCCTGGGACAGCGGAATAGTGGCTGTGGAACCGTTTACCCGGGGATATTCCTGCACTCCAATCCTGGGGGCTTCAAAACTGTCTTTCGCGGGCCCGGACGGCTCGCCCTGGTCCGGCTGGCCGGCTGTGCCCTGGTCCGGTTCTGTGCCCTGGTCTGGTTCTGTGCCCTGATCTGCCTCCGTCAGGGACCCGGATGTGGTCCCCGTGATCCGGTTCTTTAACTCCTTCTGGCCGCAGGCGGCAAGGGTCAGGCAAACAACTGCCAATGCCGCCGCGTATGCATACTGCTTTCTCATCCAAAACACCTCCCGTTTGTCCGTGCCATACGGACGTATCTATTCACAGCTCCTGTATGGTCTCATCAGCAGTCTTATATACTCCCGACTGGCCGCCCGATGGGCCGTCATACCTCACATACCGGTCATTGGCGGCATTGACAGTGCAGACGCTCATATCCTCTGTTTCGGTGGCAGGATAGAACCACAGGCTGCCATCTCCAAAGGAGATCAGCCCGTTTCTGCAGAACAGATCATCCAGAGATGCATTTTCAAGCTGATTCCTGAAATCAGCAGTAAATATATCATCATAATATGTCAGAAACTCCTCAGGGCTGCTCACAGTACCCTCCCAGGCCGGAGTTTTGACTTTCCTTGGATAGGAGATCATGGCAGCCGCCGACTCCCTTTCCCCGGATGCCACCGCGTCCGCAAAGGTCTTTACAAATACCGCTGCCTCCTCCTTTTTCATGCCGCTCTGCCGGAAGAACCCGTCGGTCTCAGACACTTCTGCCAGAACTTCCCCGCTTCCCTGTACTTCCATGTTTGTCTGGGTTTCTTTTATCTCCGCTTCGGCTGATTCCACCAGAAGACTGCCTTCCCCCTGACTTTCAGCCAGCAGGGCTTCCTGACCTGCCGCGGTTTCAGCTTCGGCAGTTTTGTCTCCCGTGGATATGTCTATCTCCCTGGCCGCAAACCGGGCGTAGCTCTGATCATATTTCACGTAGATACAGGACTGTTCCTGGCCAGAGTATATCTCCTGGCCTTTCTCCACTCTTGCGCCCTGGAAGTCCGCAGCAGGCGTGTTCTTGTTGTCCACCACCTCAACGGCACCCGCCCGGGTGAAGCTGTCCGGCAGCATCTCATCATATCCTGCGGCTTCATAATAGTAGACCACGCCGCCATACATAATCTGGGGCTGCCCGATCTCATCAGCCGGATAGCCGGTGGCTGCCGTGATCTCCTTTTCAGTGTATTTGCCGCAGGCCCCAAGCTGAAGCCCTGCCAGCAGAATCCCAGCCGCAACCGCCAGCCGGCGAACACGGCACGCCCAGGGGTTCCCATATTTTCCCATATTATTTCCTCCCAGTCTGTATGTTTTGCCTCTAATTGAACATTTACGATAATTTCATTATAGGGCATTTCACAGACGAATGCAGTATAATATTTTCTTACATAAATTAAGATTTCCCTATGCGGCAGCATGTAAAACGCCGCAGAAGTCTGTCCTGCGGCGTTCACATATTCATGAGTCCTACCTCCCGGCAGACGAGAAAAGGATGTCGTCACTCCCCTTCATATGCAGTCCACCAACGGGGCGCAATATAGTACAATACATCCACAAATGCGCTGTTTGCTGTGTCCATGATATCCGAGTGAAACTCGTCCCACGTGCAGCCCTGGGGGTAATCCACCGTTTTGCCGTCAGCTCCAATATAGCGGATAACGCGTGCTTCCTTGAAGTAAATGCGGTACTCTGCTCCGCTTCTGTCCCAGGCATACGCAAATACCAGCGTGTTTTCCGGATAAGGGCTGTATTCAGGAGCCTCTATCCTTCCCAGGGCCGGATTCAGGTGATAAGCTTCTATGGTTAATCCGTCCGGCTCATAAACCGCTTTCACCAGAACCTCCTTGTCAAAGTAAAAGGATTCCTGAGTATCTGCTGTCTGGTTCTCTCTGTAGGAATAATTCCCGGTTTCATCTATGGCCCGCTTCTCGTAATCTGCTATATGCCCGTTGGTATAGGCATAGGTATCGCGGATAAATTGGATATCCGACTTCATATCCACAGAGAAGGCTTCCTCCTGGGCGGGCTGGGCATTCTCTGCGGTCTCCTGCTCCACGGGCGTCTCCATTGCCGGATTCCACACCTGGGACGGGACTCCGTCTCCGCTCAGATACTTCTCCAGGTTCTGTTCTGTTACGGACACAGTCTGGTACTGCAGTGAGGAATCCAGGAGTTCTTCCGCTTCCCGCAGCCGCTGGTCATAATCAGGCGTATTGGGAATCTGGGTTTCATCCGGATAGCCGAATTCTTTGATTAGTTTCACGGATTCCCCATCGTACTGGTACTGGTTTCCCCACATTCCCATCTGGTAACGCATGGCGATGAATTGGGATTGATCCGGGATAACTGCCCAATCCGGCAGGCCCAAGTTCTCAATGTGGAGGCGTTCTGAGTAGTATAGCAGGTAGGATACAGTTGTCGCGCTGTTTTCCCCCTCCACATAGAGGAACACCTCGTATACTCCGTCGGTATTGATATCCACCACCTGGAACTCTCTGCGGCCTGTGGGGGATTTAAGGGATGCATCCTGTTTCAGCGCAGCGCGGTATGCTGCAAGCGCCCTGTGGTTTTTCTCGTTATTGTAGCCTGCGGCCGTCTTGGCCTCTGTCCCCTGGAGAAATCCGTCAGCGCTCTTCAGCCGCGTTTTTATGTCCCTGCCCGCATAACCAGGAAAGCTGGTTCCAACTGCTGCTGCCATCCCATTTTCTAGGCGGGTGAATCCTTCAATCTTTCCTTCAGCAGGTCCCATGCAGAAACCGGCATATGCCGCTAAGACCGCTACACTGATTCCCCCGGCAGCCACAATTCCGATACCGGCCGCAACCGCCAGTTTTGCCCGCCCGGACATTCCGGCAAGCAGCTTCCTGCCATTCCGATCTCTCATCTCATTCCACCTTCTCCCTTTATTCTTCTGTGCGCGTCTCTTTCATCACATTGTCAAACACGCGGTCCCACCGTACCTCATCCTCCGCCTCACAGGCAGCCTCTGCCCCGCAAGTTTCATCTACACCTGCTCCCAGAAAATGCCTTCCAATAAAGGAAAGAAAGGGAACAAACACCGCGGGGAGGAAATAGGCAAAGCACAGGCCTCCGATCGCGACACATGCCACTGCCGCGATTCCCATAAGGGCGGCGAAGATTCCGCCAAGCCCCAGCATCCATGCG
>URUZ01000304.1 GCA_900551225.1 uncultured Clostridium sp. | reverse complement strand
GTAATCAGCCCCGGATCTCCGGGGCCTGCGCCGATCAGTGTCACAAATCCATTCTTCATAGTCCGCCCAGTCCTTTCGCCGCTTTCTCCGCCATGTCCTCCATCTGGTCAAAGGTTCCCTCCAGATGAATCCGGTAAATCTGCTCTCCCCTTCTGCTGATGCCGGATACCTCCATCACGCCGTCCTGTTCCTGCGCGTAGACGCCGATCGGCTCATGGCAGCCTGCTCCCAGCAGTTTCAGAATCCGCCGCTCCAGCTTAAGGCAGCGCCAGGTTCCGGGATCGCTGATCTGCCCGCAGACCTCTGCCCCAGGAGAACCTTCCACGCCCTCCACAGCCATGATGCCCTGGCCCCCCGCGGGAATAAATTCTCCGCAGTCCAGATAACGGTACCGGTAGCGCTCATCCGCCTCCAGGTTCAGCCGCTTCAGCCCTGCGGCGGCCAGGATGATCACATCGTACAGACCCCTCTCCAGTTTATCCAGGCGTGTCTGGACATTTCCCCTCAGATTCTCACAGACCACCTGGGCGCCGGGCCACAGGCTTTCACCCAGAATTCCTATCTGAAGGGCCCTGCGGGGGCTGGAGGTTCCAACCACGATTTTTCCAGTTTCCGGAAACGGGCGGCCCGCGGCTGTGATCAGCACATCCCTTGGGTCCTCCCGCTTGGGAACGCCCACAATGGACAGTCCCGGTTCCAGATCCATGGGCAGATCCTTGGCACTGTGCACCGCCAGATCCAGGCGGCCCTCCAGGATTCCCTGCTCGAATTCGGACACAAATACCCCCTTGCCGCCGAACTCCTGCAATGGCTTGCCCAGTATCTTGTCCCCCTTGGTCTGTCTGGCCTCCACCTGAATCACAACTTCCGGCGCAGCCGCCCGCAGCGCCTGGGACACCAGCTCTGTCTGCCTTAAAGCAAGGAGGCTGGTTCTGGTTCCTATGCGTATTGTATTATCCATGAAAATCATCCAACTTTCTTTATACTTCTCCCCTGAGCGCAGTGATGGGGACTTTCCTTACCTATCCCCTGAGCGCAGTGATGGGGACTTTCCTTACTATATCGTAAACCTCTTCCTGCGTAAGGCCGCGGCCCTGGGACAGCGCCCGGCGGGTCAGCTCCTTAAAGACAGCTTCCCTCACAGGCTGGGAGTCCACCTGTTCTTTTACAAAAGGCCGGCAGCTCTTCAGCCATGCGGCCACCTCCCCCGCGCCTTTTGGGATTGCCTCGCGGATGTCCTGCTTCAGCTGACGCGCCATGGCCGGGCTGGCTCCCCCGGTGGAGATGCCCACCACGATATCCCCGTCCTTAACCAAAGCCGGGAAAATGAAGCTGCACTCCTCCTTCACATCCACCACATTCACCGGAATCCGCCGTTTCCTGCACTCCGCCGATATCTGCCGGTTCAGCTCCTCATCCGAGGTGGCAGCAATCACAGCCTGGGCATTGTCCAGATCCTGGAATTCGAACCCACGGGCATACAGCCTGATGATCCCCTCACCGGCCAGGGCCTGGATCTCTGCGGTCTGGTCAGGAGCCACCACACGGATAGCCGCACCGTACTCCAGCAGCACCTGCACCTTGCGCAGCGCCACCATGCCTCCGCCCACAATCAGGCAGTCCATGCCCTCTGCCTCCATAAAAAACGGAAAATACGCCATATTTACCCCTCCTCAATTCGTTCCTGGACGCAGCGATGGGAACTCTCATCCCCCATCCCCTGGCCGCAGTGATGGGGACTCTCCTGACTCATCCCCTGAACGCAGTGATGGGGACTTTCCTTAATCCACTGCTCCAGCCCGTCCAGGGTCCGCAGGAACACCTTCAGCTCCTCACTGCTCACATGGTCCCTCACCTTATACAGCAGGCTGTCCAGGCTTTTCCCGGAAAATGTCTCCTTCAGCCCGGCCATGCGCGCAATGTAAGGGTGGAACAGCAGCTCCTTCAAAGCCCCGTCCAGGTCCTCCTCCATGATGCTCCTGGCCCGGTCCAGCTCCCTGAGGCGGATCTGCTCATTGTTCCTGGTCTGCTTCTCAAAATAATCGATATCCCTGAGACAGACTCCGGGAAGCTCCCCTGCCGCTGGGTCCATGTCCAGAGGCACCGCAACATCGATCAACAGCCGGGGACGTGGAACTTCACAGGGCGCATCCCCGGACGTATCCCCAGACATTTCCCAGGAAGCAATGGCAAGTTCCAGTTCATCCCGTGTGATGGTATAATGAGGGCTGGTGGTGGCGCTGATGATAATGTCCATCCCGCCTGCGTACCTGTACCGCTCCTTATAATCCACCAGCCGCACCCGGTCCTCCTTTGGCTCCAGTTTCAGCTCCGAATTATGGCTGCGGACCGTCCCCGTCACCCGGATGCCCGGCTTGCTCAGAATGTTCTTGGCAATGGTGGTGCCCATTTTGCCGGTGATTCCCATGATCATCACCTCTTTGATCCCGTCCTTCTCAAAATGGAACACCTGGTTGGCCGCCAGGGTGGCCACGGACAGAGGGGTGGAGGAGATTCTGGTGTCGGTCTTTATGCGCTTGGCACAGGTGATGGCCCGCTTAAACAGCACGTTCAGCTCATAGTCTGCCGTGCCGCCTGTCAGAGCCGCCTGGTAGGCGTCCTTCACCTGCCCCAGGATCTCGTCCTCCCCCAGAACCATGGAATCAAAACCACAGCACACCTTAAACAGATGGGCTGTGGCCGTATCACCGCTGTATGTGTTCAGGTATTTTAACAGTTCCTGCCGCGAAATCCCTTTCAGCAGGCCCACCTGTTCCTGGAGAACCCCCACAGAATTCCTGGTGCCGGACACATAGATCTCGCTGCGGTTGCAGGTGCACAGGATCACACAGCCGGTGATCTCCCCGCTGCCCATCAGCCGCCGGGCCAGCTCCTCCTTCTGGGAACTGTCAAATGAAAATTTACCCCGGATCTCCGCCGGAGCCTTTTTATAGCTTACACTAATACAGTACATGGTGTCCATCCCTTTTTATATGATGACAGCTCCAAAGCCGGAAAAAACAAGTTCTTCCGGCTTCAGTCTGCATTTCTTTATTTTAATTATGCCTGCGGTCCTGCATGCTTGTGCTCGGACAGCGGTTTTACGTGCATATTGCCTCTCTGCTCATTCTCTGCCCAGAAGATATTCTCTGCAACCTTTGCCTCAGGATTGAATTCCACACCCTCGAAAATGTGCTTCATGAATTCCTTGTATCCGGCCCGGTCAATCAGATGTCCGCCGTGGAGGTACTCCGGCTTGTAATCCAGAACCCATGCGGAGAATTTCTGCCAGTTGCCGAACATTGCCAGGATCACGTCCTCAGTCACCCAGTTGAGGAACAGCTTGCCTGCTCTGGGATTCTGCTTGCCGGTACGTCCGCCCAGGGTCACACGGTACAGCTGCTTGGTATCTCTGGTCCACGCGCCTGTGGGACATACGATGGAGCACTCGCCGCAGCCTACGCAGCAGCAGGCGTCCTTGTCAATCTTGCCGTTCTTGTTCAGGCTCAGCACGCCGGTGGCGTGATGGCTGCAGGCGTCCACGCAGCAGCCGCAGCCGATGCAGCGGTCAATGTTGTACACCTGCTTGTTGATACCCATGATACCAAAGTCGTTGAAGTTGGCCTTCACACAGTCATTGGGACATCCGGCAACCCCTACCTTGATGTGGTAGTGGGACGGGAAGATCAGTTTCTCGATCTTGCGGGCCAGGCGGTATGTATTGGCATTGCCCTTGATGCAGTGGGCGTTGCCGATACAGCTCATCACATTGCGGGCGCCGATTGTGGGATATCCGTGGTCGCCCACTTCCATATCCACATCACACATCTCCAGCTCCACCTCTGAAATGTAGTTCTTAATGTATTTATTGACCTCATCAATATATTCAAACTTGATGCCCGGAATATTCAGCGTCTGTCTTGTTCCCATGTGAAATGTTCCGTTGCCCCAGCGCTCACAGATTTCCTGTACCATGCCCAGGTGCTTTGCTTCGATCAGCGCTCCCGGCACACGCAGCTGCAGCATGAACTCTCCCGCAACCTTAGACTGTCTGTAACAGTTGATCCGTACTTTCTTTATATCAATATCGTGATTCATAACCGATCCGCCCCTTTCTTAATCCACCAGATATTTGGCCTGTGTATAGTTGAATACCGGTCCGTCCAGACATACATAGACTTCGTCGATGCGGCAGTGGCCGCATTTACCCACTGCACAGGACATCTTGCGCTCAAAGGAAACCCAGATCTTCTCCTCAGGCACGCCGCATTTAACAGCCTCCAGTCCGGTGAATTTCATCATTGGCGGCGGTCCCACGATCACTACCTGGTAATCCCCGTCAAAGCTGTCAAAGGGAACCTTGGACACAAACTCCGTCACAAATCCGGTGCTCCAGCCCTCCAGCTCATCCCGGTCCAGGGTGTAGATGGTATGAAAACTCTCTTTCCAACGGTCTAAATCACTCTTGAAAATGATTCCCTCTTCATTTTTAAACCCGCTGATCAGGTGTACGCTCTTCACCAGGTCCGGCTGCTCACAAAACAGGTTCAGCATGCTCTTCACAGGAGCCAGGCCGGTGCCGCCGGTGATCACCACCAGGTGTTTGCCCTTAAACTGATCCACAGGCCAGCCCTTGCCGTAAGCGCCTCTTAAGAACAGAATGTCTCCGGGCTGCTTGCTGAAGATTTCGTCCGTCACCTTGCCCACTGAGCGGATGGTAAAGTCCATCCAGCCGTCGCCAAAGGCGCTGACAGAAATGGGGGCCTCGCCCACTTTGGGGATGGACAGCTGTAAGAACTGGCCGTGCTCAGGCTTAATGTCCGTCTCCACTTTAAATGTATATTCATGCAGGCTTTCCCGCTTTACGTCCAGAATTTTACACGCAATTGGTTTAATAATATTATTCATGTTCTCCACCTCTCCCATCATTTCATCTCTGCTGTAATCTCATCGACGGCCTTAGCCATCTTGTTCACAGTTGCCACAATGGATATGAACTCAGGACAGCGGTCGATACAGCGTCCGCAGCCTACGCACATATGGAAATCCTTGAAGCGGGCCTTGTAGTCGTGGAACTTGTGAAGCACTTTATAGCGCATCCGGTCCCCGGCTGTGTTGCGGAAGCTCATGCCGCCGGCCATGTCGGTGAATCCGGCCACCTGGCAGGAAGCGGTGGTGCGCTTGCGCTCGCCCACATTGGAGTTCTCATTGTAGATGATGTCTGAGGTTGTAAAACAGGTACAGGTGCTGCAGGCCACAGTACAGGCTCCGCAGGAGATGCAGCGCTTGTTAAATTCCTGCCACATAGAGTGCTCTTTTAACTTAGTCAGAACTTCTTTATTCGGAATCTCAGGAATCTCCAGGGTGATCTGGTTTTCCTCTATGTACTCAGGCTCAAAGGAAGTCTCCTTCGCATCCTCGAAATAGGAAGCCAGCTCCTCATCCTTCATATCGAACAGCATTTCCCCGTCGCCAAAACGCACTGCCGCCGCATAATCCTCAGCCTTGTTGGCGCCCATGCTGACGCAGAAACAGGTATCCCATCCTTCGGTACATTCCATCATCACGATCTTCACCCGGTCGTTCATGCGCCGGTAGTACATATCCTCAAAACCGCCGTTCTGCAGGTAGATCTTCTCCTGATGATGCTGTGCGTGGATATCACAGGGTCTCATGAAGATCAGGATCTTCTTATTTGAAACCTTGCTCTCTAAAAATTCGTCCTCTGTAAAATAAAACAGGGACTGGGAAATGGGGCTTAACACCTCTTTTGCTGGGAAATCAGACTTCTCCTTGTACTCGATTTCCTCTGGGCGACAGACTTTGTCATAGCGGATGATATCTGTCTCAGAATACCTTCCCTTGCCTGCAAACCGTTTGGGAGCCCAGATTTCGTACTCTTCCCTGAGCTGCTCAAAAATTTTGTCTGCCTGTTCATAGCTTACTTTGTAACCCATTGACCATTTTCCTCCTTGACTTTAGCGTCCGGGCGCGGGCTAGTGCCTCCCGGCGTAAATACGCTGGTATATAGCGGCGTATTTACGCCGGGAGGTACTAATGTCCGCTGCCTGCAGCGACTGATTGCTGTGTACAATAAGTATAACAGGAGGAAACCATAATGTACAATTATATATAATAATAGATCAATAAATTAACGTTATTTATATAACAAAGAAAACTGTCTCACTCCTTCTGATATTCCAGAATATCCCCCGGCTGGCAGTCCAGCTCCCGGCAGATGGCCTCCAGGGTGGAGAAACGGATGGCTTTCACCTTCCCGGTCTTTAAATTGGACAGATTTACATTGGAAATACCCACCCGCTCCGACAGTTCGTTCAGTGACATCTTCCGGTCCGCCATCACGCGGTCCAGACGCAGTACAATTCCCATGTCTCACCTCGATTACAATGTGGCGTCATATTCGCTCTGTAAATAGGAGCCGTATTCGAATACCCGCACCAGTACCAGCAGAAGCCCGCCTGTGAAAGCCGCGCCAAAGTCCATCAGGATGCTCATCCCCCTGGTGTGGCCGCCGAAAGCCAGATAGATGATCCCCAGCAGATAGAACACCTTAACCGCCAGCCCCATAAACAGCATAATCCAGCCGATGCCCTTCAGCGCCCGTATGTTGCCGCTGCAGAAGGGCGGTTCCCCCTTCACCACCCGGTCCAAAATCCCCAGAGCCAGCCACATCATGGCTGTAAAGGGCAGAAGCACCAGCACGGCGGACAGCCCCATGTTCACAAACTGAAGCCGCTTGACAGAATATCCGATGTCAATATACCCCGGCGCAGCGTAATCCGGCACGATGCTGCCAACCGCCCAGCTGCTCCCTTCCATCTCTACCCACAGTTCGTTGTTTAACTCTCTCACAGTAAAGTCTGACTCCGGGGCCGCCGCCACTTTGATGCCATACCATATGTACATCACAGCAAATAATGCCATCACCCCCAGCGCAATCCGCAGAAAACCGCGGATGATCCCACAGCTGCTTTTTATCTTCTTAAGACGCAATTCCTGTTCCTGCATTCCTTGTACCTCCTTCTGAATTATGAACCGGCCGATTCAGATTATCTGGTTTGATATCTTTATTATAGAAGATGGTGGAGTAAAGTGCAAGCGGTTTTTATCGATAATCGTTAATTTTTTAATGTATTGTGTGAATGGGGAGGGAGGCGCGAATGGTTACGCGGACGTTGGCTGGTGTATTGGCCGGGAAAAGAAGAAAGTTGGTGCGGGGCGGACAGGGGAGAAGCCGGCTCCTGGTTACGGAGAGCGTGTCTCTAAGGCCGTGGTGATTTGCTAAAAGCGCCGGTCCAAAGAACGAAACTCGCCAAGGCTCGGACAACCGTTTCTTTGGACCGGCAACGCAAATCACCAGGGCCTAAGTTCCACTGCTCTCCTCCACAAGTCGCCGGCCCCTCCGCTGTCCTCCCAGCCCCAACCTCCTTCTTTTCCGGGTAAGTCTGTGGAACGTCCGCTGACGCATCCAGGCGCGGGAAAAAGAGAAAAGACAAAAAAAGACCTCCAATAGCTTAAGATGTTCCCATAATATGGTGAATTCACCTGAAACAGAGGAAGCAGCAATGCC
>URUZ01000303.1 GCA_900551225.1 uncultured Clostridium sp. | reverse complement strand
GAGATGTGTATAAGAGACAGATAATAACACATTGGAGATTCTTCTTCAAGAAAATTTCCGGTAGACTAAAAGGAAAAGGAGTGTAGTAAATAAATGCAGTTATCCTGTTAACCGGTGCAGGTCAGAGTGGTGTGCTGCTCATTTCACAGTAAGGATGTGAGCCGGTGCGCATCCAGTTTCACGATTCAAATAACAGACAAGGAGGACGATATACATGAAAGTATTAATGATTAATGGAAGCCCACATGCAAAAGGGAACACATACCTGGCTTTACAGGAGATGGCGGGGATTTTTGAGGCCCAGGGAATTGAAACGGAGGTTCTTCATATTGGAAACAAGCCGGTCCGCGGCTGTATTGCCTGCCGCAGTTGTTTTGAAAAAGGGATCTGTGTGTTTGACGATATTGTAAATGAGACAGCGGCAAAGTTTGAGGCCTGTGATGGCCTGGTGGTTGGCAGTCCGGTATACTATGCATCGGCAAATGCAACGTTGGTTGCCTATTTGACCCGTCTGTTTTTCAGTACAAGGTTTGATAAGACCATGAAAGTGGGAGCCAGTGTGGTTGCGGCGCGGCGCGGTGGTTTATCCTCCACCTTTGATGAGCTGAACAAGTTCTTTACCATTGCCGGCATGCCCATTGCTTCCAGCCAGTATTGGAACAGTGTGCATGGAAGGGAGATCGGTGAGGCGGTGCAGGATACTGAGGGGATGCAGATTATGCGTACATTGGCAAGAAATATGGCGTTTCTGATGAAGAGTATAGCCCTTGGCAAGGAACAGTTTGGCTTACCGGAAAAAGAGGCGTTTGCACCGATGAATTTTATTCGATAGAAGGCGGCCAGCTGTGGCTGTAATGGCAATCAGGTAAGACTGGATTTCTATGATATCGGTATGGCTTCCAAGGGATTTTTGCGGATTGGTGATGTGTGGCATGATTATAGATATGAATCAGATTCCAGCTCACTTGTTTTCAAGAAATGCATTTAGATAAGGAGTTTAACATGATGAAAAAAATCGCTACAATATTGATAAGTCTGATACTTATAAACAGCCTTGCGGCCTGCAGCAGCCAGCAGCCGGGTACGTCCGCCAGGTCTGCAAAGCCGGACATCACATCCGCCGCCGGGCCGGACACCGAAGCTTCAACCGAACCGGACATCGAAGCTTCAACCGATCCAGACAGCAAGGCGCCATCTTCTGAGACAACCGGGCAGGTGCCACGGGAGGCCGCAGGAAACGGAGCAGCAGGCCCCAAAACACTAGTTGTGTTTTTCTCAGCAACGGGTAACACAGAAAAAGCAGCGGATTATATTGCAGAGGCAGCCAATGCTGATATTTTCCAACTGGAACCTGCAGAGGCATATAGCGCCGCTGACCTGAACTGGCGGGATGACAACAGCCGTGTGGCCAAGGAACATGATAACCCGGAAGCTAGAGAAGTATCCCTTGTGGCGGACACCGTACCGGATTGGGAGAGCTATGACACTGTTTTTATTGGATATCCGATATGGTGGGGAATCGCCGCCTGGCCGGTGGACAGCTTTATAAAAGCCAATGATTTTACAGGCAAAACGGTGGTTCCATTTTGTACCTCATCCAGTTCCGGTTTAGGGGAAAGCGGTAAACTTCTGGCAGAGCTTGCCGGAACGGGAAACTGGCTGGAAGGTATGCGGTTTAATTCCGGAGTTTCTGAAGCAGCGGTTCAGGAATGGGTTCAGGGCCTTGGTTTATAAGCAGATATAATAGATTTAATAAAGAAAGAAGAGGAGAAAAAATGAATAGACCTTATATTTTCTGCCACATGATGACTTCGCTGGATGGTAAGATCATGGGCAATTACATGGAAGCTCCGGAGTGCGGACCGGCCGGGGATGTTTTCTATGAAATCGCATTTGGTAAGAACCGGACATATCAACATCAGGGCTGGCTATCCGGCAGGGTGACTACGGATGATAATTTTACCTTTTACCGGGAACCCATACTGGATCAGGATGCTCCACATGTCCCAACTGGTGATTTTATCGGTAAACAGACCGATATGTATTATGTCTCCATTGACCCTTCGGGGAGGCTGGGCTGGGAGAGTAATACCCTGACCTATGGAGACACCACAGCCCATGTGCTGGAAGTGCTGACAGGCAGGGCGTCTAATGCCTACAAAGCATTTTTGCGCAAGCTTGGCATCTCCTACCTGATTGCCGGTGAGGAGAGCCTGGACTATGCGCTGGCAATGGCTAAGCTGAAACAACAGTTTGGTATTGAGACCCTGATGCTGGGCGGCGGTGGTGTGCTTAACTGGTCTTTCATTCAGGCCGGGATGTGCGATGAGGTGAGCATGGTGATCGCTCCCTGTGCCGATGGTTCCACTGAAACACAGACAATGTTTCAGGTTAAAGAAGGTTTGAGTACCGACAAAGCGGTGGGATTTACACTGAAAAGTGCAGAGGTACTGGATGGCAGCGCTGTCTGGCTGCGCTATCTTGTGAATAACAGTCTGCAATAGAGTAAAAAGAGGGAATTGCCATGTGAACATAGATTGGCAATTCCCTTTTTGGCATATGATTGCCAATCGACATTGACAGCAGCAATATCTCCTGCAATCAGCGGCGCTTGACAAGGCTCGTACATACATTATATACTGGAAATATATGTTAAGAAGCGATGATCTCGAACAGATTTTCCAGTACCGCAATAAATAAAAAATCTGAAAATAACCACATGAAAAACAAATAGGAGGCCCCCCATGAATACCCATCAAATCCGCTACATGTTTGAACACAAATTACTCCCTCATTGGTTTTTTGAGGATAAGGACCGGTTTATAGGAATGATCCTTCAGGATAAGTCTGTTCTTTACAGAATCATTTCCGATATTTTCCAAAAAGAGAATGTAGAAAACCCGTATTCACAGGAACAGTTCAACATGGAAGCAGCCAAAGTGACGGAGGGAGTTATGATGATGAAACTCATATTCCCTGAGCCTGAGGACGAGCCGTTATGTTATTGCAGCTATCTCTTTTTCGACCAGACATTTGAGAAACTGAGCTATTTCTGTATTGAAAGAGGGAATAAAGACGGCGGCATGGAGCCATTTGTCTGTTCCTGGGGGCCTGACGGTATGCACAGCAATTATGGAAACTGTTCTTTTGAGAACCAGGGGGACTTCTATAAATGTGCTGATATTCATATGGAAAGTGAATATGGTATGAAACGCGGTGATGATTAGGCAATCTGTTTGATCGCCTCAACCAGTTGAAGCACATCTTCAGGCGCGTCAAAGCTATACAGCAGGCCGTATGGGATGCTGTAATCCCAATTGACAGGGATTGTTATGAGACCGGGGTGGACCTCTTGCCAGCACTCCAGGGTGAGCAGCACATTTCCGGTCTCCGCACAGCGGTTGAACACCGACATATCATAAAACTGCGGCGTGTCCTCAATTTGAATCAACGGATGCTGTCTTTCCAGATCATTGCGGAGAAAGTCATTGACGCCGGAGTCTCCCTGTGCCACCATCATCAGCGTCTCCCCATATAAGTCATCAACGTTAATGATCTTTTTACCGGCAAGCCGGTGTTCTCTGGACACCGCAATCATTTTCTTATATCTGCCAAGGGCGGTGAAATTGCACCGGCGGACCCATTCTCTGGAATCGCATACTCCAATCAGTAGATCAAACTTGATTCCCAGTTGTTCTATCTCGCACAATATCCCCTCGTGATCATCTTCAAAAGGCACAAGATGCAGCTTGTATTCTGCGAAATCCTGATTCACCTGATACCACAGATCCATAAAGGGCTTAGCAGGATTCAGAAGTGAGGTCCCAATACAGAAGGTGGTGTCATGGGAATGCATGACAGCTCTGGCGCTTGCAATGGACTTTTGGGAGTAGTCGATCATAAATTTTGCGTCTTTATAAATGAGCCCGCCGGCCGCCGTCAGCCGGATGCCGGAGGACGTGCGCTCGATCAGCTTCAGATCCAGATGGCTTTCCAGCGTATTCATCTGCTTCATGACAGCTGTGGGGGAAATGTACAAGCCTTTGGCGGCCTTTGTAAAACTGCCGCAGTCTGCAACGGCAATAAACGTATCCAGCATAGGATGATACATAAAACACCTCCTGTATAAACTTAAAGTTAACACTATAATAACATACTGGAGATTCCGCCACAAGTACATTTCCGATAAAATATAGTAAAAAGGAGATGGGGGTGCTTGAAATGGCAGAAATGATTGCATTTTTTTCCCGGAGGGATGAGAACTATGTGAATGGAATGCTTAAATGGCTGGACATTGGCAATACAGAAGCCGCGGCCGGTATGATTCAGGAGTTGACAGGTGCGAAGCTGTTTCGGATTGATCCGGCACAGGCTTACTCCAAGGACTATAACCAGTGTATAGCCCAGGCCCAGGCAGACCAGCGCCGGGATGCCCGCCCTGAGCTGAAAGAGTACCCGGAAGGTATGGAGGGCTGTGATGTCATCTATCTGGGCTATCCTAATTATTGGGGAACCATGCCAATGGCTGTGTTTACGTTTCTGGAACATATGGATTTCAGCGGGAAAACCATTCGCCCCTTCTGCACCCATGAGGGCAGCGGATTGGGCAGCAGTTTGAGGGATATCAGGAGGCTGTGCCCGGGTGCTGCTGTGGAAACAGGGCTGGCAATCCGCGGCGGCAGTGTTGACCAGTCAAAGGAGGCCATTAGGTGCTGGCTTGGAAATGGAGGATGTGGAAATGAAGAATGAGGAAATGAAGGATAAGGAAATGCAGACAGAGGCGCTGAGCGTTTTCCCGGCAGGTAAACCCAATGACGCTTATAAGGAGTATTTCGTGGGGCAAAGCTACCTGCAGATGCTGTCCACAGAGCAGGTAGGAATAGGAAATGTGACCTTTGAACCGGGTTGCCGCAACAACTGGCACATTCACCACTCCGAGACCGGCGGCGGGCAGATTCTGCTGGTGACCGCCGGACGGGGATATTACCAGGAATGGGGAAACAAGGCACAGGAATTACAGCCGGGGGATGTGGTTCACATTCCCCCAGGCGTGAAGCATTGGCACGGCGCGGCCCCGGATTCCTGGTTCCAGCACCTGGCTGTTGAGGTGCCGGGGGAAGGCTGCATGAATGAGTGGTGCGAGCCTGTTTCCGCAGAAGATTATGGAACTTTAAAATGACCCAGGCAGGGAGGAGTGAATGCGATGGAGAAAGTAACAGCAGGAAGAGATAAACTGGGAGAATTTGCCCCCAAGTTTGCAGAGTTAAATGATGATGTACTGTTTGGCCAGGTGTGGGCCAGAGAGGATCAATTGTCGGCCAGGGACCGCTGTATTGTCACGGTGACTGCTCTGATGGCCAGCGGCATTTTGGACAGCTCTCTGACCTTCCATCTGGCCAACGCGAAGGAGCACGGCGTCACTAAGGAAGAGATTGCAGAAATACTGACTCACGCCGCATTTTATGCAGGATGGCCTAAGGCGTGGGCCGCATTTAATATGGCAAAGGAGATCTGGCAGTAAGCAGAATCAGGAGGTTGGAAAATATATGAAAAACGTATTGATTATCTCGGCCAGCCCGAGAAAAAATGGTAATTCGGATATACTCTGCGACCGTTTTGCGCAGGGGGCCGGGGAGAGCGGCCACAGCACGGAAAAGGTATTTATTGCCTCAAAGCATATCGGCTACTGCCGCGGCTGCGGAGTCTGTAATGATACATCCCGGTGTGTACAGAAGGATGATATGGCGGAGATACTGGATAAGATGGTGAAAGCGGATGTGATTGTTCTGGCAACGCCTGTCTATTTTTATTCTATGGATGGGCAGATGAAGACATTTATTGACCGAACCGTGCCAAGGTATACGGAGATCAGGGATAAGGATTTTTATTTCATCATGACTGCGGCGGACACAGAGGAAAGCAGCCTCAGACGCACCATGGAAACCTTCCGCGGTTTTACCCAAGACTGTCTCCACGGGGCCAGGGAAGCAGGTATCATCTATGGAACAGGAGCTTGGCAGGTTGGGGAGATTAAATCCACGGCTGCTTATGATGAGGCCTATGAAATGGGCAGGAATCTGTAATTTCATATTTCATATACCCGCTGGGTATGAGAAATTATGCGGTATAAGCATTGGATTATAACTGCATCGGCATTTATACTGGAACTAAAGCGTGCGGGGGCCTGAGGAGGGGCCTGATGGAGGCATTAGATCAGCACCAAACATTATAGTAAAAGGAGTATACACCTATGATTTATAAAGATTTTCACAGTTTAAAATTATCGGCCCTCGGCATGGGCGCCATGCGCCTGCCCTTGGCCGGAGAAGACAGCGCGGTGATCGACGAGGCGGAGACAGCCAGGATGGTGGACTATGCCATGGAGCAGGGCGCTAATTACTATGACACTGCCTGGGGATACCATGAGGGGAATTCAGAGACTGTCTTAGGAAGGACCCTTGCCCGCCACCCCAGGGAAGCTTTTTATCTGGCGACTAAATTCCCGGGCTATGATCTGTCCAATATGGATCAGGTGGAAACTATTTTTGAAAAACAGCTGGAAAAATGCGGGGTGGATTATTTTGACTTCTATCTGTTCCACAATGTCTGTGAGATGAACATCGATGCCTATCTGGATGAACAATACGGTATCCTGGATTATCTGCGAAAGCAGAAGGACAACGGCCGAATCCGCTATCTGGGATTTTCCGTACACGGAAGCTATGACGTGATGAAACGTTTCCTTGAAGCTTACGGGGAACACATGGAATTCTGCCAGATCCAGTTAAACTACCTGGACTGGTCCTTCCAGAATGCAAAGGCTAAGGTGGAACTGCTGCATACATACAACATTCCCATCTGGGTCATGGAGCCGCTGCGGGGCGGAAGACTGGCGCTCCTGACACCTCAGGAGGAGAAATGTTTAAAGGAGCTGCGTCCACAGGAGACGGTGCCTGCCTGGGCCTTCCGCTTCCTGCAGACCATTCCCGGGGTGACAGTGACCCTGTCCGGTATGTCGAACTTTGAGCAGCTGAAGCAGAATGTGGAGACATTTGCTGAGGAACTGCCCCTGGATGAGCGGGAGATGGACGGCCTGCTGACCATTGCGGACGGTATGGTGAAAAAGACCGCTCTGCCCTGTACAGCCTGCCGCTACTGTGTAGGGCACTGTCCCCAGGGATTGAATATCCCGTCCCTTCTGGAGCTTTACAATGAACACTGCTTCACCGGAGGGGGATTTATAGCGCCCATGGCGCTGATGGCCCAGCCGGAGGAAAAGCTGCCGGGGGCCTGCATTGGCTGCCGCAGCTGCGAGGCCGTGTGCCCGCAGCAGATCCTGATCTCTGAAGCCATGGCGGATTTTGCCTCTAAATTAAAGGGGTGACCGCGCAGCGGCGCCACGGCTTTCTGCAGTCGATCATAGAATACAGCCACGTGCAGCTTTTGTAATAAGTTGTGAAAAAAGTTTGGAAGATGTGCCAAAAGCATATTTTCTATAAGAAATAACTCCGAATAATGGGGATTTAGACGTGGAAAGGTACGCGGGCGGAGTTAGATTCATCCGTCCGTGAGAGCCATGGGCTGCGGGCGGGAAG
>URUZ01000302.1 GCA_900551225.1 uncultured Clostridium sp. | reverse complement strand
AGAATGAATCTGGACGGAAGCGGAATTCAGAGGATGGGGACAGTGCCGGAGGAATAGCGGTATAAAAACGGTAAAAACCATTGACAAATGCCTTCTAAAGTCGTATATTAAGAACGTTGTACGGGAATGAATGTCTCCCTTAGTTGATACTAAAACCGCTTATTTTAAGCTGATGACTTCTGCATGATAATCACGCAGAAACCATCAGCTTTTTTGCGTGATTTAAAGGAAAATCCCCTCCGCGCACGGAGCAGGGAAAAATTAAGGAGGATTAAGAGATGCTTTACAGTATTGCGCTTATGCTGCTGGTGGGAATGGCGGCGAGCTGGGCATGCACGAAACTGCGGCTGCCTGGACTGATGGGAATGATTTTTACGGGGATTGTGCTGGGGCCTTATGCCCTGGGCTGGATCGATGGATCTATTCTGAACATTTCCGCGGAGCTTAGGAAAATCGCCCTGATTATCATCCTGGCCAGGGCAGGGCTGTCCCTGGATGTGGGGGATCTAAAGAAGGTGGGGCGGCCGGCCGTGCTGATGTGCTTTGTCCCGGCCTGCTTTGAGATTCTGGGAATGGTGATTCTGGCTCCCGGGCTGCTGGGAATCACCCGCCTGGAAGCTGCCATTATGGGAGCTGTGGTGGGAGCTGTGTCCCCGGCTGTGATCGTGCCTAAAATGCTGAGGCTCATGGAGGAGGGCTGGGGAACGGACAAGAGCATCCCCCAGCTGCTTCTGGCAGGGGCCTCGGTGGACGATGTGTTTGTGATTGTGATGTTCTCCGCATTTACGGGGCTGGCCCAGGGCGGCACGGTCTCAGTGATGTCATTTGTGCAGGTTCCGGTGTCCATCGCGGTGGGCGTGGCGGTGGGCCTGGCCGGGGGCTGGATTCTGGCCGTGTATTTTGAAAAGGTGCATATCCGCGACACAGTCAAGGTGATTGTCCTACTGAGCGCTGCATTTCTCATGGTGACGGCGGAGGACCGGCTGACAGGTATTATCCCGTTTTCCTCCCTGATAGCAGTGATGTGCGTGGGCATTGCCATGCAGCGCCGGAGAGAGGCAGTGGCAGCGCGGCTCTCCGCGAAATTCAACAAGCTGTGGGTGGCTTCCGAGATCCTGCTGTTTGTCCTGGTGGGAGCTACCGTGGACTTGAGGTACGCCCTGGCCGCCGGCCCGGCTGCCGTGGTGCTGATCTTCGGCGTGCTGCTCATGCGTATGGCAGGCGTGCTTTGCTGCCTTGCGAGGACCACGCTCACTGTGAAGGAGCGCCTGTTCTGCGTAATAGGCTATATGCCCAAAGCCACAGTCCAGGCAGCCATCGGCGGCGTCCCCCTGGCCATGGGCCTGGCCTGCGGCAACATTGTGCTGACCGTGGCAGTGCTGGCAATCCTGATCACCGCTCCGCTGGGGGCATTTCTCATAGACATGACGTACGGAAGTTTTTTGACGCGGAGTTGATACGCTCAGTTTGACTTGGAGGCAGGGAAATGTTAGAGTGAGGACAGGGGACAGGGGACAGGAGACAGGGGACAGGAGGCTGTAATATGGGAATAGAAGGCATGATACCAAAAACATTCAGGGGCTGTGTGGCTGTAAGGCGCGGTGGCCGGGATCTCATCAGGCAGGTCACCGGTTATGCGGATTTGCCCAATCAGGTACCAAATACAATGGAGACGAGATTTGCCTCTGCCTCTGCCGGGAAGGTATTTGTGGCGGCAGGGATTCTACAGCTGATAGAGCAGGGGGAAATGGCGCTGCACAGTACCCTTGGGGAGCTGCTGGATATGGATCTGCACCGGATTGACAGATTCATAACCGTGGAACAGCTGCTGTGCCATACCTCGGGAATCCCCGACTACTTTGACGAGACTGTGATGGAAGATTACCAGGAATTATGGAAGGATTTTCCAAATTACAAAATTCGCCGGAATGCGGACCTGCTCCCTCTGTTTATAGAAAAACCTATGATGTATCCCGCCGGAACCAGGTTTCAGTATAATAATTCCGGCTATGTGATGCTGGCATTGATTATGGAGAAGGTTACAGGGCAGCCCTTTGATGAGTATCTGCAGAGGGCAGTGTTTGATCCCTGCGGTATGGCGCGGACCGGGTATTATGAACTGGACCGGCTGCCTGCCGGGTGTTCGGACAGCTACATATTTGATTCAGGGAACCAGGGCTGGCGGACCAACATTTTCAGCGTGGACGCCAAGGGAACGGGCGCAGGGGGCGCGTTTGTCACAGTGGACGACATCCTGAGGTTTTGGGAACATCTGCTGGGCGGAGACCTGATCTCCAGGAATATGAGAACGGAAATGCTGCGTGTCCACAGCCAGGACTGCCAGGGGAAGAGCCGTTACGGTTATGGCGTCTGGCTGCGGAAAGAGAATGGCAGAGTGACTCCCTTTTTCCAGGGCTGTGACCCCGGCGTCAGCTTTATGTCGGAATACGACCCGGATACAGATACTATGGCCGTGGCAGTCAGCAACTATGGGGATGATGTGTGGGATGTCATGCGCCGCATCCGGGAACACTTTTTCCGAAACAGCGCCCTTTAGGGTTTGCCTTTTTTGGGACTGTACGCCATCCCCATATAAAGATCTCCGGCGTCCAGTTCTTCCAGCATCTGATTCAGCCGCTTGCTGCGGGTTTCGGCCCGCTTGGCGCGGCTGATCCAGCCAATGTAATCATTGCGCTGGTATGGCGGACGGGCCTCATATGCGCCGGTCAGCCGCCGCTCCTTCAGCGCGGCCAGCACATCTTCAGGCATTGGATATCTGGGGCGCAGTACGCGCTCTGTTTTTTTGCCCGAAAGTTTCTCCTCGTTTAATCGCAGCTGTTCCGCAGCCCGGAACTTCACAATCCGGTGGATCAGCTCCAGCGGAAGGGGCGTGAGATGTATTCATCTATGCCGGCGGGAACTTGTTTTGTCATGGCAGACCTCCTGGGTGTGGACATTTATTGTCCTTATTATACCACGGATAAGGGACCGATTCCATGGAGAATGAAGCGCGAGGTGACAGATACTGCCAGTATTGGCCGCTGATCAGCGGTCACAATGAAAATCTGCTGAAGTCTTGATTTTATCAACGGAAATCTGTTATGATAGACCAATAACTTGTTAAAAAATGGATGCCCGCAGATGATCTGCGGGCTGTCGATCATTACAGAGGTGTGAAAATGGAAACAATAAAAACAGGGCTGGTGCTGGAAGGCGGCGCCATGAGAGGGATTTATACAGCGGGAGTTCTGGACGTATTCCTGGAACACGGGATTCATGTGGACGGTGTCATGGGAGTGTCCGCGGGGGCCATTCACGGGTGCAGTTTTGTGGCCGGGCAGAAGGGGCGCTCCATACGCTACAACCTGAAATACTGCAATGATCCACGCTATATGAGTATACGTTCCCTGATCAGAACAGGGGATCTGCTGGACACTGATTTCTGCTACCGTCAGCTGCCGGAGACTCTTGACCCCTTTGACAATGAGGCGTTTATGGCCTCTGACACGGAGTTCTATGTGACCTGCACGGATGTGGACACCGGGAAGCCGGTCTACAGGCGGGGCGGCAGCCTGCAGGGGGAGCAGATCCACTGGGTGCGCGCCTCTGCCTCCATGCCGTTGGCGTCACAGATTGTGGAGCTGGAGGGACGCAGGCTGCTGGATGGCGGCGTGTCTGATTCCATTCCGGCTGCTGCGTTTCGCAAGCTGGGCTTTAAGCGCTGTGTGGTGATTATGACACGGCCCATGGGATACCGGAAAAAGCCGGACAGGATGATTCCCATGATCCGTCACGCTTACCGCAGGTATCCGGAATTTGTGGAGACCATGGCAAGCAGGTACCTGATGTATAACCGGGAGCTGGATGAGATCCGCCGCATGGAGAAAGCGGGAGAGATCCTGGTGATCCGCCCCAGCAGGCTGGTTAAGATTAAGAGGACGGAGCACAATCCGGAGCGAATTCAGGAGATGTATGACCTGGGACAGCAGGATGGCCTGAAAGCCCTGGGAAATGTGACCCGGTATTTAGCAGGAGAGTGAAAATGGATGTAACCTATGATGGAAGCTTTTGGAATAATACGGCGGATGAAACGCCGTGCCGCCCTGTAGCGGTGAACAAACAGTTTGACTGGAACGGATATACATGGTTTATCCCGGCGATATATGTGTGCCGCCAGGGAATGGTCATGGATCTGTTAAAGCGGGTTCCTCTTTCAGAGATGGAGGTATTTGTAAAAAAATGGAAGGACAGGGAAGGCGATTCCGGGCACTGGGCGGCTGCGGAATATGAGAATCCCCTGTCCGGTAACTTCGGTCTGGAGATCCGGGCAGAGGGAGCAGAGATCCGCCATACCAGAAGCTGCGGTACCTGCTGGCATCCATTTGGAGATGATGGGAGAAGCACTTCCCGGGAGGCGCAGGTACTGATGAAAGCCTACAATTGCAGCGAGGACTATAGCTGGAATTTTAACCGGGCATTTTTTCAGTGGGATTTTGAGGCAATACCGGAAAATGTCCGGCTGGAGCTGAAGCTGAGGCCTGAGAAGTATATGCTTCCCTGCCCGGAGCATTTTACTGTGGAGACGGACTCCGCAGAGAAGACGGTGGAATTCACCCACCCCGTCACCGGCAGCCGGCATGTACTGGTGGTCCGGGAATCGGCCCGGGAAATGCTGACGGAATTTGAATTTGATGACGGTGGAAGGTTTACATATCCCCGGTGCTGCCTGAGACTGAGATACCGGTTTGAGAACGAGGAGGAGTATGAGCAGTTCTTTCCCCGGGACTGTTCTGATGGGGATTCTCCCAGGAGAAACGGAATAGCTGGGGAGGGGAATACGCTTATAGGCACCTCTGTGGCAGCGATTGCAATACTTGTGGGCGAAGATTCCGAAGACAGGAGTTTCGAAGACGGGAGTTCCGGAGACGGGAGTTCGAGAGACAGCAGGGGCCGTGACAGCGGCTGGCGGGAGGCGTATTCAGCGCTCCATTTTGAGCCGGTGGATCAGGCGGAGTGGAGGATCGATACCTGCGTGATAAAGGGGGAAGCATGTGAGATAGCCCTGGATATTGACATGTCGGAATAATAGAAAATAACAGCAGACTCAATCCCCAGTACCCCTATCCGGCACTGGGGATTATTAGCAGATTGCCACCTCCATTTGACAGATCCGCCTCCTTCCTTTATAATGGTGAGGCGTATTGCGCAAAAAAGATGGAGGTAAGGCTATGAAAGCAAAAGCAGCAAAAAAAGAAAAACTGACATGGTTTGCCAGGTTCTTGAATGTAGTAGAAACTGCGGGAAACCGACTCCCCCATCCGATTACCATGTTTGCCATCCTGGCGGTGGCAATTGTAGGACTCTCAGGACTGTGTGCGGCACTTGGGGTGTCGGCCACTGGAGAGATGATTGACAGTAAGACTATGGAATTATCGGAACAGACCATTCAGGTTGTCAGCCTGATGAATAAGGAAGGTCTGGCTTATATGCTCACCCATGCGGTCAGCAACTTTACCGGCTTCGCGCCCCTTGGGGTGGTGCTGGTGACGATGCTGGGAGTAGGATGTGCGGAAGGCAGCGGATATCTGTCCGCATTGATGAAAAAAGCGGTGTCCGTGACGCCTGCCATGATTGTGACGCCCATGCTGGTATTCCTTGGGGTCATGTCCAATGTGGCCTCTGATATCGGATATGTGGTGCTGATCCCCATCGGCGCCGTGGTATTTATGGCTTATGGCCGGCATCCCCTGGCCGGCCTGGCGGCGGCATTTGCCGGGGTGTCCGGAGGCTTCTCCGCCAATCTGCTGATCGGCACCCTGGATCCCATGCTGGCGGGAATCAGCACTGAGGCGGCCGGGATGATCAACCCGGGCTATACTGTAAGCGCCACTGCCAACTGGTATTTTATGATTGTGTCCACATTTGTGATTGTGGCAATCGGCACATTTGTGACGGACAAGATCGTGGAACCCAGACTGGCGGCCCACCGGCATACCGATGAAAATGTGGCGGAAGCCACCGCTCTGAGCGCCAAAGAGAAGAAAGCGCTGACAGCGGCCAACTGGGCACTGATTGGGATGATCGCGCTGATCGCTGCGGCGGCATTTCCCCAGGGCTCCTTTCTGAGAAATCAGGAGACAGGCAGCCTGATGAAGGATTCCCCCTTTATCTCAGGCCTGATCATGCTGATTGCTCTGCTGTTCTTCGTGCCCTCCGTGGTATATGGACGGGTATCCGGTACTTATAAGAATGAGAAGGATGTGTGCGCCCAGCTGGGTACCAACATGTCCTCCATGGGCAGCTATATTGCCCTGGCCTTCATATCAGCGCAGTTCATCAGTTATTTTAACTACACCAAGCTGGGCTCCATTCTGGCTCTGAAGGGAGCGGAATTTCTGGGAAGCTCAGGGGTCAGCGGACCCGTGCTGATGATTCTGTTTATCCTGTTCTCCGCGTTTATCAACCTTCTCATGGGTTCAGCCTCTGCCAAATGGACCATTCTGGCGCCCGTGTTTGTCCCCATGTTCATGCTGTTGGGATTCTCACCGGAACTGACCCAGGTGGCGTACCGGATCGGAGATTCCTGCACCAACCTAATTACACCCCTGATGACCTACTTTGCCATGGTGGTGGTATTTGCGAAAAAGTACGATGAGGATTCGGGAATCGGGACCCTGATTGCAACCATGCTGCCCTACAGCCTGTTTTTTATGATTGGCTGGTCGGTACTGCTGGTGATCTGGATGGTGGCCGGCCTGCCCCTGGGGCCAGGCGCAGCTATGTTCATATAATTTAAGAAGGTTTGGACTTTTTTCGATCCTTTTTCTGTGTTACAATGAGTAAAGAACATAGCAGATTTCCATATGCAGAAGAGGAGAGAAGGATATGAAATTTTACGGAACCCATTTATGCCCGGATTGTGAGGACGCACAGGCGCTTCTGGATGAGAAGAAAATCTCATATGACTATATTAATATCACAGAAACCACCGCCAATCTGAAGGAATTTTTAAAAATCCGCGATACCAGCGGGCTGTTCCGGGAAGTGAAGGAGAACGGCGGTATCGGCATCCCCTGCTTTGTAAAAGAGGACGGGACCATTACCCTGTGTGCAGAAGATGTACTGGTTGGTGTTTAACCGGCAGCCCCCAAAGCCATAATGACTTTGGGGGCTGTTTTAGTCTGAAGATCAGCTTAGGGAGCGGCAGTAGGTCTGGAATCTGCGGCAGAGGCTCTTTCCTGCGCTAGAATTGTGTTAAGGTAAAAAATGCGCCTAAAGCCGGAAATACCCATAAAACCGATCTTTTTGGGCAGAATATTCATGGAGATCCTGTGATTATTATCCCATTTCATAAAGATTTTTAATAATTTTCTTGCTGACATTTGGCCCGGCCCCCTGTATAATAACAGCGAAAGCCAATATGGCAAGCGTATTTTAATAATAAAGGAGGAAAATTCTATTATGGACAGCGACCCTCTTACGGGAGGCATAGCGTTTCAACTTGTATTTCTTTTATTTCTGACCATGATCAATGCGTTCTTTGCAGGCGCTGAGATGGCGGTGGTGTCGGTGAACAAAAACAAGATACACCGGCTGGCTGAGCAGGGC
>URUZ01000301.1 GCA_900551225.1 uncultured Clostridium sp. | reverse complement strand
TCCCTAGTCCCAGCTCCGGCATATTCACCGCTTTCCCCAGTCCCGGCTCCGGCGTATTCACCGCCATCCCCTGTCCCGGCTCCGGCATGCCCGCCCCCGGTCCCCGGGCCGGCGTTCCCACCAGCCATATCACCCGCTGCCGGCCCGCCACTATTCCCGGTATCCGCAGCCTGCGTGTCGTTCTTACCTGCGCCCGCCCAGGCTCCGCAGCCTGTCAGCAGACACAGCACAATAAGGGCTGCCAGACACAGCCGCCCTTTTATAATCTGAATCTTATTCTGTTTCAATCGTTCGGTTCTCCTGATTGCGCCTGGGCGGCTTAGGACCCATAAATTGATAGAAATAGGTCTTTAGCATCCCGTTATAAATTTTGCGGTTCTTATCCGCTTTCCGTCCGATGTATTTCTCCGCGTCCTCATAGGATGTGATCAGGTACATGGACCACGCGTCCAGCGCCTTAAAACGCTGGCCGATCTCCCTGTACAGGCCCGGAAGGTTGGCTTTCTCCTCAATACGCTCGCCGTAGGGCGGGTTTGAGATGATGAAACCGTATTTCTTAGGATGGCTCAGCGCGCTGACCGGCCGCTCCTGAAGATGGATCAGGTGATCCACGCCTGCCTGGGCCGCATTGATCCTGGCTGCCTTCATAATCTCACCGTCAATGTCATAGCCCTGGATATCCACCTTCACATCCTTATCCACCAGCTCCTCCGCCTCATCCATGGTCTCATACCAGCATTTCCGGGGAATCAGGTTCTTCCAGTCCTCAGCCAGGAAGGTACGGTTCATGCCCGGAGCCATATTGGCAGCGATCATGGCCGCTTCAATGGGAAATGTTCCGCTGCCGCAGAACGGGTCCACCAGAATCCGATCCTTGTTCCAGGGCGTCAGCAGGATCAGGGCCGCTGCCAGCGTCTCCGTGATGGGAGCCTTGCTGGTCATGGTCCTGTAGCCTCGCCGGTGCAGGGAATCCCCGCTGGTATCAATGCCCACAGTGACCACATCCTTATAAAGGAATACGCGCAGCGGGAAACTGGCGCCCTCCTCCGTGAACCAGGACACGCCATAATGCCCCTTCATCCGCTCCACCATGGCTTTCTTCATGATAGACTGGATGTCCGAGGGGCTGAACAGTTTGCTTTTGATGGAAGAAGCCTTGGCCACCCAGAACTTTCCGTCCTGGGGAATGTACGCCTCCCACGGAATATTTTTCGTACCCTGGAACAGCTCCTCAAAGGTTCTGGCCTCAAAGCTGCCAACCTTTAAGAGCACCCGCTCCGCGGTCCGCAAAAACACGTTGGCGCGGCAGATGGCCTCATCGTCTCCGATAAAGGTCACCCTTCCGTCCTCCACCAGGGAAATCTCGTATCCCAGGTCCAATATCTCTTTCTTCAGCACCGCCTCCAGGCCAAAATGGCAGGGGGCGATCAACTCGTATATCTGCTTCAATCTGTATTCCTCATGCTTTCTATAACATTCTCCGATCCGCTGCGCCTACAGCCGGATCTGCTTCACCACATCCCCGTCCAGAGACAGAATGGTAAACACTCCGTCCTCCAGCACAGCGTAGGTGTTCGGGTTGCCTCCCTTTGGAATGGAGACTGAGCCCGGATTCAGGATGGTAATGGTTCCACATGTCTCCGTATCCACCTGCTTAGCTTCCAGAATATGGGTATGCCCATGAATCAAAATATCCCCTTGGGCCAGGGGCGGCAGCTGGTTCTCATTGAACACATGTCCGTGGGTGGCGTACAGGCATTTGCCGTCTATCATAAATACACCGTAGTCCGCCAATATGGGGAATTCCAGCACCATCTGATCCACCTCAGTGTCGCAGTTCCCTCTTACTGCCAGAATCCGGTTCTTCAGAGGATTCAGCATGGCGATCACTTCCTTGGGCGCATACTCCCTGGGAAGGTCGTTCCTGGGGCCATGGTACAGGATATCGCCCAGCAGCACCAGGCGCTCCGCTCCGGAGGCATTGTAGATCTCCAGCATTTTCCGGCAGAAAAATGCGGAGCCGTGTATATCGGAAGCAAACATGATTTTCATGGTATATTCTCCTCTTTTCTGATGTCTGATACCCTCTTATTCTATAGCCGCGAGTGGGGTGTTGTCAATGAATTTTCCCCTGTATTGCAGCATTCCTCCGGCCAGGTCCACGCACCGGTATCCCTGCCTCGATAAATCCCGGCATACCACCATGCTTTTTGGCCCCCTGTCACAGTAAAATACCACAGGATAATCCCTCGGCACCTCGCTCAACCTGTATTCTATCTCATCAAAGGGAATGTTGACGCTGCCCCACAAGCGCTTTCGCGCATAGAGGTACGGCTCCCTCAGATCAATCAGCACAAAGGCTTTCCCCTGTTCCCGCCAGTTATCCAGTTCCCTGTATGAAATCATTGGAAATGCCATTCTTTATTCTTCCTTTCCGGCACAGCTTTACCTGCTTAACAGACAGGCTCTGTCCTGATAACAGTATATGAAATCTGTTCCGGTATGGTTACAGCACACTGCAAAAGCCCGTCCCGTGATATCACTCACGGGGCGGGCTTTCCCATAATAAGGTCTTCTTTTGAAAATCCAGAGATTTTAGAAGTTGGACTTATTCTGATTGCTGTTCTGGCTGCTGTTGCGGCTGCAATCTTTGGAGCTGTTCTTAGAACTGTTCTTGGAGCTGTTGCGGCTGCTGTTCTGGCTGCTGTTCTGCTGGTCCATGTTCTTGCTGCTGGAATTTTCCATGTCGTTGTTGTAATTATTATTGTTAGACATTTTCAATACCTCCTAGAAGATTAGTTTTGGTTACAGCCTTAGTATGCCTAGCCGCGCTTTTATTATTCAGATTTTCCAGTATTTTTTATAAAATCTGCTGCTCAGGGAATTGCTTGACAGCAGTTGCATTTAACTTTAAAGTGATAAGGGATATACTACTGCACCGAAAGGATAAGAAAATGCATATTGATGTGAACGGTATTTCAATTTTTTATGAAACGCGGGGCAGCGGAAGTCCCCTGATTTTACTCCACGGAAATGGTGAGGACCACCATATTTTTGACAAACTGGCAGACAGGCTGGCAGCGGATTACACGGTGTATGCCCTGGACAGCCGCAACCATGGCCAGAGCCAGAATACGGACGACTATTCCTATGAGACAATGGCTGAAGATACCGGCTGTTTTATCCAGGCCCTTGGACTGGACAGGCCCGGCCTGGTGGGCTTCAGCGACGGAGCCATAACCGGCCTGCTTTTGGCCATGAAACAGCCCCGTGCCATCAGCCGTCTGGCATTGCTGGGCATCAATTTAAAACCAGACGATTTTACAGAAGAATGCTACCAATATGTAAAGGACACCTACCAGGAGACAAAGGACCCGTTGTTTAAGCTGATGCTGGAGCAGCCGTGCATTGAATTGGAAGATGTCCGGACAGTGGACGTGCCGGTTCTGCTGGTGTGGGCGGAACATGACCTCTTCAGGCCCGAGACCTTCCCGGCTCTGGCGTCTGCTCTCCCCAACGCACAGCTTAAGATCATGGCAGGACATGACCACGACAGCTACATTGCCAACCAGGATCTTCTTTACCCGGATCTGACGGCATTTTTCCATCTATCGATTTAATATCAGACCATTCACCCCGTCCTCTCCGCTTGCCGATGCAGCGGATAGGTGCGGGGTGATTTTTGTATTCTCCCCCGCCCAAAACTATGGTTAAAATTCATATTTTTTATGGTAAATATGAATTGGATTATATTTTCCATCCATGCTATAGTCGAATTATGATAATCAAACGCGGCTGCAGCAGCATATTATCAACATTTTTCACAATTCAAAGGAGGAAACGCGCTTGGCGACAAAAGATAATTTTTTTCAAACATCAGACGGACTATGGCTGTATTATGAATCCATCGGAAAAGGCTCCCCCATTCTGCTTCTCCCCGGATTTGGTGAGTCCACCACTATGTGGCGCAGGAATGTACCTGCCTTGTCCGGCAGCCACCAGGTGATCTCTCTGGATCTGCGGGGGCATGGGCGTTCCATGAAGGTCTCCGGCGGCAACCGCCAGATCCGTATGGCTCAGGACGTAAAAGAACTGATCGACCATCTAAACTTAAATAATGTCCTACTTGTGGGACATTCTCTGGGCGGAGCAGTAGCTGCTACCTATGCCCACACCCAGGACCAGTACCGGCTTCGCGGCCTGGTTTTGGCAGATGCCTCCCTGTTCGCCTTCAGCGATGAAGCCTGGAACCACCATAAGGCCCGGGGTTACAATATTGACGGTTGGTTTGACCGCATGCTGCCCTATATCAATGACCCTGCAGCCTACGCGGCAAATGCCCGGAAAAATTCCCCGCTGGACCCACAAGATGCGGACAACCAGCAGGAAAGCCTTCTTCAGATTCCTCCCTGGGTCGGGATCGAATACCACCTGGATACATATTTTACTGACAATATGACTCCGCTGGCAGACCGCACTATTCCGACCGCTACATTTGTATCTCACTCATCCTACCATGATGCCTGGGAGTCTGGCCATGAGGCTGTGCGCCGCATGGTGAAATCACCTTTGGCTCTCTGCTATGAGTTCACCCAATGCGGACACCACCTGTTCCCAATTTTGGAAGCAGATAAGTTTAATGAGTGTATCCTGGATTTCGATGCCAGGATTGACCGGCTCTAATCATTTTATAGGAGGGATTTGTATGAATTATCTGGCGCTGCTGTCACTTGTATTCCTCGTTGCCGTACTTGTACTGGGTTTCTGGAAAAAAGTAAACATGGGCTTTCTCGCCATGGGCATGGCCTTAATCATTGCTCGGATTGGCGGTATTTCCGACAAAACCGTTATTGCTAACTTCAGTACAAGCCTGTTTATCTCCCTGGTAGGCCCTGCCTTCCTGTTCAGCATGGCGGTAAACAACGGCACCATGGATCTGCTGGCCAAGAAAATACTCCGCCTGGTGGGCAGAAATACCTGGATCATCCCCCTGCTGCTGTCCGTTATGACCTTCCTGCTGTCTGCGGCAGGCTGCGGCAATATTCCCACGTTCTCCATTATCCTGCCGCTGGGCATTGCCCTTGCAGTTGAACTGGGGATTGATGTAATTGCAATGGGGCTGATCATCACCACGGCCTGTAACCTAGGCTGCATGTCCCCAATTGCCAACGGAGGGATTATCGCGGCCGGCCTTATTGCGGAGACCACCTACGCAGGGCAGTTCTCCTGGGGCATCTTTGGCCAATGTACTTTGGTCTGGATCATCGCAACTTTAGCATTCTTTTTCATTTATAAGCTGTACAAGCCCAACACAGGCAGCCTGGAAATGTTAAATGACGTTCAGCCCTTCAGTACCAATCAGAAAATGACACTTTTAGCCTGTTTGGCCGTGGTTATTGTTGTGTTTGCCTTTGGCGTTAACATTGGCCTGGCCTCTCCTCTGGCTGCAATCATTCTCTGTATTTTCGGTGTGGCAGATGACAAATCAGCTATTCGGATCATGCCCTGGGGCACCTTTATCCTGGTATGCGGCGTCAACATGCTGATGGCTGTGGTCAAGGCTCTGGGCGGCATTGATCTGCTGGTGGACGGCCTGACTGCGGTGATGAATGGTTCCACCGTCCGGCCCATCATGGCCCTGGCCTCCGGTGTTATGAGCTGGTTCAGTTCCACTACAGGCGTTGTAATGCCGGCCCTGATTCCCACAGTCACCGGAATCCTGGAACAGTTTCCCGGTGCGGGATACAGCCCTCTGGTGGTCAGCATCACCATCACCTCCTTCCTGGCAGCCTTCAGCCCCGCTTCCACAGGCGGCGCAGGTATCATGGCACAATACGCTATCTTCAACCGGGATAAGGGCGAGCAGGATACCAACAAGCTATTTGTCCGCCTGTTTCTGACATCTATTGTCAGTGTGCTGGTCAGCGTAATATTTGCATTCGTTGGCCTTTACAACATTTTCTAAAACAGCTTTTCTGCACATATTCAGGGCTATTCCTACCGTAAAAGGGGTTGCTTTTTCCATTGAAATATATTATAACTAATGTGAGGAATAATGGTTTCCCTTAAACCATTACCTCATCCTTATTAATTATTTATACTCCCCTTGAGAGACACTGGATAGCTCCCCTATCCGGTGTCTCTCTCCGTTTATACATGATCTCTTTTATCAACACCATCCCGCTTGAAATCCACCACCCTTAAAACCAATGTCTCCAGACACAGCACCACCGTATTGTCCAAGACAAATGCAGCCAGCAGGCTCAGAACCAGGGTCAGCAGGACAGAGATGGCAATCCCGCCCGCAGTTCCAAAGGACAGGATGTCAAATCCCACCTTATTGACAATCACCTGGAAGAAAACATACCAGTGGATCAAGAGGATGGAATAGCTGTATCTGCTGATTACAGAGATCCAGACCGGAATTCTGTCCATGCACTTTGCCCCCAGCCGTTTGAACCAGGTGAACACCGCGCAGGATAAGAAGAGCATGGGCGGCGCATTGTAATACAGCAGGGCGGCGTAGTCGTCCCTGGTCAGTATGGTTACAATAAACACCAGCACGGAGAGGATTCCGCAGCCTGCCCACATCCGGTACTGCCTGCTGGTGAAATCCAGAGAGCAGAAATACCCCAACAGAAAGACAGACTCCCAGGAAGCCATAAATGTGGTAAATGGAATGGTAACCCCTGCGTATGGCAGGTATGTAAAACTGATATGGGTGATGAAAATCACCGCTGCAAGGGCATCCATCATCTGCCTGGTCATATGCTTCACCATGATGCTAAAAAAAGGCGCGGTCAGATAACAGCCGATGACCACATAGATCAGCCAGAAATGGGGCGTCAGATCTCTCCTGTTGCCTATAAAATCCAGCAGCAGCGCTCCCCAGTTGGACGGATAAAAAAGGGCGATCCCTGTGGCATCGAAACAGTAAAACAGATAGTAAGCGAACGCAGGAACCAGCACCCGCAGCAGCCGTTTCTTATAAAACACAGGAACGGACTCCGGTCTTGCGTTCAGCAGCAGGGCGCCGCTGATCATAATAAAGAGAAGGTTGCAGCATAGAAACAAACTGGAAAAAATAGTCAGCAGATCCCAGGCTGCCGCGCCCGCGGGGAATTGGGAGGCGGCGTAGGACAGCACATGAGTGCTGATGACCAGCACAGTGGCCAGAACACGCAGGCAGTCCAGGTACGGAATATGGCCGCTGGTGCCCCCTGTGGCCAGCCTTTTAGCATATCCAGGAACCCCTACGGCCCGCTTGCTGTGAATCAGTGTCCAGCAGGTCACCAGCGCGCCCATCACCAGGTAATTGACAGGCCGGAAGGGACGGCCCGCCAGGCCACGGACCAGTTCTGTCACAAAGTAGATTGCAGTGGTCTGGAACAGAATCAAAATGAATAATTTCAGCCTTTTTATCATGAAGTATAACTCCTTGTCCCGCATAATTTGTCTATGGTTTTCAGTATATCATTATATGGAAAAATAAGCTATCCTCCGCTGGATCAGATGGCCTGAGACAGCAAAATAGGCTAAAATCCGCACTTAAAAAGAAAAATATGCGAAAAATGAATTTTTCCTTAAATTGCACTTGACTTTTCACCCCCTCATATGGTATATTCAAACAGTATTTTTT
>URUZ01000300.1 GCA_900551225.1 uncultured Clostridium sp. | reverse complement strand
GGGTATCAAGGGCTTCCGCCTCGTCCTCACCGTCGCAGATCAGATTGATCTCAGTACCGCTTTTGATTCCGGCTGCCATTACGTTCAGCACGCTCTTGGCAATGATGCGCTTCTCGCCGCACTCGATGATCACGTCGCATTTGAACTTCATTGCTGTCTGGGACAGAACGCCTGCTGGTCTTAAATGTAATCCGGATGGGTTAACAACGGTTAATGTTTTACTAATCATGTCAATTCTCCTTATTCTATAATTATTATACTCTTGGCCGCCCTTTTCAGGGCATGTTCTCCTATGAAAGATTTTATTACATCTACCCTGTGATGTCAAGTTAATCGGCTGTTTCCTAACCAACTTTTTAATAGGTCCATCACTGTTCGCAGCCAGTATCCGGCCCGGCGTTTTTGCCCTTCTCCTCCCCTGCCCTGCGCTCCTTTAAGGAGTACACGCAGCCGCAGTAGTCCTGGCGGTACAGGCCGTACCGGCCTGATAGCTCCGTGGAGCGTTTATAGCCGTTTTTCTTCTTGAAATCCGACACCAGGTAAGGCACCTTGTAATCCGCTGCCAGCCGTTCACCGATCTCATTCAGCTTCCCCGCGTTCTTTAACGGACTGATGGACAGGGTGGTGGTAAAATAGTCGAAGCCGCCCTCTGCGGCCTTCCCGGCTGCCTCCCGCAGACGCAGCTCATAGCAGCGCATGCACGGCTCTCCACCCTCTCTGTCCGCCTCCCGGCCCTTCACCGCCTGGTAGAAATCCTCAGGCACATACTCCCCCCGCAGCAGCTCCACCGGCGCTCCCAGTCCGCCGTTCTCCGCCATCTGTCCGATCAGACGCTGCTGCTCCGCGATCCGCTCCTCATACTCTGCGGCCGGATATATGTTGGGATTGTAATAGTACAAGGTAATCTGAAAATATTGGGATAAATACTCCAGCACATAGCTGCTGCACGGGGCACAGCAGCTGTGGAGCAGCAGACGCGGCTTTCTCCCCTCCCGCGCAAGCCCGTTAATAATCTGATCCAGCTCCCGCTGGTAGTTGCGTTTTTGAACCTGACTTCCCATTGTCTTGTGCACTCCTTTATCTATCCAACGGAGTACGTTTATTCAACATCCCGTAAATACTCTTTTGCTTCTTTTTCTGTCAGCCGGAATTTCTCCACCAACTTTTTTAAAATTGTATCTTCTGATAAATTCAGTTCCTTATAGGCTGAAATAGCACCGTATATCTTACCTTTTTCCATGCCTTTTTCCATGCCTTTTTCCAGGTTCTCCTGATCTCGCATCAACAACGTCATATATTCATGCCTCCATTCTCGATTCCTCTTGGCTGCCGCTACTGCTTCCTCCAGTTTCCTTACATAGGCATCATCAGATTTCTTACCTGCTGCATAATCCAAAAACGCCTTAAGTTCCTTACTGACATCATCCATTTTCCCCTTAGTATTCAGGAAAATCTTTGTTGTCCCATCCTTCAGACAAATACTTGTATCTTCTTTGCACACATTTTCAAATGTATAGATGTGCCTTCCCTTTTCATATAGATCAAACTGACCTATAAATATAATGTAACTCTGGTTCAGCTTCTTATAGGACTGCCCCTTCTCTATCAGCTGCAAATCTATCATGCTTTGATAATATCGGCTTCTCTTGGGCAGTTCTTTTGTATCTGCAACCTGCATTTCCATATCGTATACCGTATTTTTATCATCCCTCACATATACATCCAGTCTCACGCTTCTGGCATCCACGTCCGGCTGGATGCTTTTTTGTGTTTCCGCATATTCTATACGGTCTATATCCAATTCCGGCAGGATTCTTTGCAGCAGTTCCCTGCACAGCTCCGGATCTCTCATGATCTTTCCAAACAGAAAATCATTTGATATCCCCAATTCATCCCAGTCTGTCTTTATATTTCTCATCCGCTTCTCCTGTGTAACTTTTGCTTCATCTACATTTATATTATAAGATATTCAATAACCTAAATCAAGACCTCTTCCCGCAATCACGCCTCTCCCCATTACCTGCAAACGCCTTTCTGCGTACAATAAAGGCTGCTGGCATCCGCACAGCAGCCTTATTAAGCCTTACAGGAAATCTCTGATCCGTTTGCTCCTCACCGGGTTGCGCAGCTTGCGCAGAGCCTTGGCCTCAATCTGGCGGATACGCTCTCTGGTGACGTTAAACTCCTTGCCCACCTCTTCTAATGTGCGGGGATGTCCATCCTCCAGCCCAAAGCGCAGTACGATGACCTGGCGTTCTCTCTCTTTTAAATCTCCAAGGAGGGCGTCAATGTGCTCTCTGAGCATCACAGACTCCACATTCCCCTCAGGGGTGACCACATTGTTGTCCGCCACGAAATCTCCCAGGTTGGAATCGTCCTCCTCACCAATGGGGGTCTCCAGGGAAGCAGGCTCTCTGGCGATCTGCATGATCTCCATCACCTTATCCTCAGTCATGTCCAGGGCCTCGGCCAGCTCTGTAACGGAGGGCTCGTAGCCCAGCTCCAGAGTCAGCTTGCGCTGCATCTTGGACATTTTATTGATCGTCTCAACCATATGCACCGGTACGCGGATGGTCCGCGCCTGATCTGCCAGAGCTCTTGTAACTGACTGACGGATCCACCAAGTTGCATATGTACTTAGCTTATATCCCTTTGTATAGTCGAATTTCTCCACGCCTTTTATGAGACCCAGATTGCCTTCCTGCACCAGATCCAAAAAGCTCATACCTCTGCCGGTGTAACGCTTGGCGATACTCACCACCAGACGCAGATTGGCTTCGATCAACCGTTCCTTTGCAAAATCATCGCCCTCTGCCTTGCGCTGGGCCAGGTGTAGCTCCTCGTCTGCCGTAAGAAGGGGGACCGTGCCGATTTCCTTCAGATACATGCGGACAGGATCTTCCGTTCCAATGCCTTCTAACAGATCTACGGCATCCAGGTCGATCTCCTCTTCCTCCGTATCCTTTATAAAGCTGTCATCATCGAGATCCAGGTCCAGATCCAGGTCTTCCAGAAGCGTGGCATCATCCGTCAGCATTTTTTCGTCCAGTTCGGGAACTACGTCAATATTACGGTTCTCCAGATAACTGTAAATGTGATCCATCTGCTCCGGCGACAGGCTGTCCCCGACAAAGAAATCGTTGATCTCCCCTGCATCCAGGGTATTGTGTTTGCCCTTAGCAAGTTCAACCAGCTTTTCCAGCTTTTTTAAAAAATCGTCCTTTTCCACTGATAAACGTCCTTTCGCTTGTTTCTATCCACATTCCGGCTTCATTTGCACCCTGGGAATGTCATCAAGCCTGTTTTGAAAGTAAGTAAGTTTCCGGCACGCCGCTGCATGCCATTTGGGCGCAAAAGTCCCTAAAAGAATGTACTTTTACGACTTATCATTATATACTACTTTTTCGCACATTTCAACATATTTCGACTTTATTTTTATTTTTGCAGAGTATCTGGATCTTCTGCTGCAGATTCTCAATGGTTACCTCTGTCCTGGAACCTCCGAACTCCCCGTCCAGCACCCAGTCCACCGGCGTTTCCGAGGTCATGCGGATGGATTTGGCCTTGAACTTATACACGTATTCGTTGGGTTCCTCCTTCAGGAACATGTAGTTGAAAATGCTGGTCAGATCCACCGGTGTTCTGGGCATCCGGATCAGCAGCACCTCAAACTCACCGTCGTCCAGTGCCACGGACTGGTTCACCAGCCCCTTGAAGCCGCCCACACTGATGGTGTTGGTCACCATGCCAAAGACAAAATCCTCCTCCAGCACCTGGTCCTCCCACTCCACCCGCATGTGCCTGGGCTTTAAGCCCGCCAGGCTCTTGACACCCTCGATCATATATGCATTGTGCCCCAGCCAGTTCTTCTTGTCCTGGGGAGTCAGATAGGACACCTCAGTAAATGCTCCGAAGCCCGCAATATAGACAAAGTACCGCTCATTGCAGAATTTCCCGATATCAATGGCGTACGGGAATCCCTGGACAATCTCAGCAGCCGCTTCCTGCATCTGCTTTGCAAGGCCTAAACTGGCTGCAAAATCGTTGGTGGAGCCGGCTGGAATATATCCCAGAAGCGGGTAACGGTCCATGTGCATCATACCTGCAATGGTCTCGTTGAGTGTTCCGTCTCCTCCGCTGCACACGATCATATCCATCTCAGAACCGTAGTTTTTCACCCACTCCATGCAGTCCAGGGGTTCCTGGGTCACATGCACGTGGATATCATACCCTTCCTTTGTAAATGTGTCCAGAATCCCAACCAGCTGGCCCTTTATCTGTTCCCTGCCGGAACGTGGATTAAATATAAACAGCATCTGCTTCATTCTACATCCCCTCCTTCCAGTATATCCCTTTTTTCCGCCATTATCCAACACACCCTGCCTAAATCAGTTTTGTATATGCTTTAAACGCTCCGGGTATGGGATATTCTCCGCGGATCTCCTGACAATCCACAAAAAAGAAATCCTCCCCGCCTGTCGGCCCGGCCTGTTCCTTCAGCGCAATCATATAACCTGCCATGTGCCACTCCACATGGGTGAATATGTGCTTAGCCCCGGAGAGAGCCTCCACCGAGGCCACCGCCTCCTCAGGCAGCCCCATGGCTCTGGCTGCCTCCTCCCCGGTCAGATGGCCCGGGCAGTTGGGAAGCTCGTACAGGGAGGCCAGCAGCCCTGTCGGCTGCCTGCGCCTGATCGCCACCTTGTCCCCCTGCCTGATCAGGCAGACGGTCAGCTCCTCGATCCTGCGCTTCTTTAAGGGTGCGCGCACAGGTATCTCCTTCCAAAGCCCCAGTTTCCTGGTCTGGCAGATGGAACCAAAGGGGCACTCCCCGCAGCGGGGTTCCCCGCCCGGCACGCAGACCAGGGCGCCCACCTCGATCAGCCCCTGGTTGTACTGACTGACTTCTGTCTCCGGCATCACCTGGGCCAGCTCCTGCTCCATCCTGGTCTTTACCTTCGCCTGGCGGATGTCCTCCCTGTCGGCCAGCACCCTGGAGATCACCCGCAGCACATTCCCATCCACCGCCGGAACCGGGATGCCGAAAGCAATGGAGGCAATGGCCCCCGCCGTGTAGCTTCCGATGCCGGGCAGTGCCAGCAGCTCCTCATAGGAACCCGGCAGCTGTCCGCCGTGGCGTTCCATTATCAGAAGCGCCGCTTTCTTTAAGTTTCTGGCCCTGGAGTAGTACCCCAGGCCTTCCCACAGCTTCATCAGCCGGTCGTCCTCCACAGCGGCCAGATCCTTGACCGTGGGGAGACTGGCCATGAAACGCTCAAAGTAGGGCTTCACCGCCTCCACTCTTGTCTGCTGCAGCATAATCTCTGAGATCCACACCCTGTATGGTTTGGGATCATCCCTCCAGGGCAGGGATCTGGCATGTCCCTCATACCAGGAAAGCAGCGGTCTGGCCATGGCCGTTAACCGCTGCTGACGATTCAATAATTCTCCATCACGTTCCAGAACCTGTATCTGGTCATATAAATGTTTCATCATCACACATACCCGTAGATTCCCCGGACGGATACCTCGCCCGATATAACTCTCCGGATTTCTCCTCCGATGCATTTTACCAGAAGACTGCCCTGGCTGTCAATTCCAAGGGCTTCACCCTGGTACTCTCCCGCCGGGTCCAGCACAGTCACAGTCTGGGCCAGGTTAGCGGACAGGCCATTGTATGCGTCCACAAGAGCGGACAGGTCGCCTGTTTGGATGAATATGCCGTAGTAATACTCAAAGGCCTCCATGCATGCGCAGATCACCGGGCTCCGCTTCACAGGCTGCTTCAGCTCCATGCGCAGGGAAGTGGCCTTCTCCTTCAGTTCACCTGGAAATGTCTCCATGTTCACGTTGATACCCATGCCCACCACACAGTACCGGATCCAGTCCGCTTCCGTGCTCATCTCCGTCAGGATACCGCAGAGCTTCCTGCCGCGGCACACAATATCATTGGGCCATTTGATGGACACGTCCAGACCTGTGCTCTTCTTTATACCATCGGACACGGCCAGGGCCGCCACCAGGGTCAGCATGGAGGCGTTCTGTGGCTCTATGTCGGGCCGCAGCACCATGCTCATCCAGATCCCCTGGCCCTTGGGAGCGATCCAGCTCCTCCCCCTGCGGCCCTTGCCTGCGAACTGGCTGTCCGCTGTCACCAGGGTTCCATGGGGCGCCCCGTCCTCGGCCAGCTGCCTGGCCCGTATGTTGGTGGAGTCCGTCTCATCAAAATACTCCAGATTCGTTCCTGCCCATTCTGTGTTCATCAGGCTTTCCAGCTCCGCCCTGGTGATCACGTCGGCGCTTTCCACCAGGCGGTACCCCTTGTTGCGCACCGCCTGGATCGCATATCCCTCATCCTTAAGCTGGCCTATAATCTTCCACACGGCTGTCCTGGACACGCCGAACCGCTGGCAGAGCTGCTGGCCGGACACGTAATGATCCGCCTCTTTCAGCATTTTCAGAATTTCTGTTTTCATTTTCCTTTACCCCCAGATACTGATTGCGCTTAAGATTCCCACTGCTGTCAGCAGCGCAGCGCCCAGGACATGAAGAATCCCGGCTCTGCATTTCTTCTTGTCGCGGCCCTGGGTTTTCAGCTCAAACACGCCGCTGACCGCATTCAGGCCCGCGGCCAGAAAAAAGATCAGCGGAAAAAGGATCTCATTTTTTTCCGGATTGAGAAACGACAGGAAACCTAACACAACGATTAAAATTCCGATTACCAGGTGAATCACATCCAGGATCAATCCCGAATGGCGGTCACCGCGTCTTGACTGGCCATGCATCATATATACTATTCTCCCAACGTTGCTAACATCACCGCTTTTATGGTGTGCATTCTATTTTCCGCCTCGTCGAACACAACGGACTGGGCGGATTCAAACACTTCATCTGTTACTTCCAGTTCACTTACATTAAAACGCGCGCCCATTTCCCCGCCGATCTTAGTCTTCAGATCGTGGAAGGAGGGCAGGCAGTGGAGGAAAATGGCCTGTGGCCCCGCGGCGTCCATCACAGCCTTTGTCACCTTGTAGGGCGTCAGGTCATGGATTCTCTCCTCCCACACCTGATCCGGCTCTCCCATGGACACCCACACGTCCGTGTCGATTACGTCCGCGCCCTTCACAGCCTCTGCCACATCCTCGGTCAGGGTCACAGAGCCGCCGCTCTCAGCGGCAAATGCCCGGCACTCCTTCACCAGCTCCTGGTCGGGGAAATATTTCTCAGGCGCGCAGGCCACAAAATGCATTCCCATCTTGGCGCAGGCGATCATCAGGGAGTTGCCCATGTTGTAGCGGGCATCCCCCATGTATACCAGCTTCAGCCCCTTTAACTCGCCCAGGTGTTCCTGGATGGTCAGAAGGTCTGCCAGCATCTGGGTGGGATGGTCCTCATTGGTCAGGCCGTTCCACACAGGAACACCTGCGTATTTGGCCAGCTCCTCCACAATCTCCTGTCCGAAGCCCCTGTATTCAATTCCCTCATACATCCTTCCAAGGACCCTCGCAGTGTCCGCAATGCTCTCCTTCTTGCCGATCTGGGAACCTGAGGGGTCCAGGTATGTAGTGCCCATGCCTAAATCGTGGGCGGCCACCTCAAAGGCACAGCGGGTCCTGGTGGAGGTTTTCTCAAACAGAAGCACAA
>URUZ01000299.1 GCA_900551225.1 uncultured Clostridium sp. | reverse complement strand
CTGGCCAAGCGCGCCAAGGCCCTGAACCTGGATGCAATCCATGACACTGTTCATGAGATGGCTAAGGATGAGGCCCGCCACGGCAAGGCATTCGAAGGTCTGCTGAAGAGATACTTTGGTTAATTGATATTACATTATTACAAAGAGGGACAGCTGTACTGAGCAATCGGTGCAGCTGTCCCTTTTTGAATGATCTATTGAAACTGTATGATGTCCGCGGCCAGCTGCCCATAGGCCTCCGCCCCGGAAAAGCTGCTGCGCTCCAGCACCAGCCGTATACCCGCCTGTATCAGGCGCCGCTGTGCCCTGGCCCTCTCCTGGCCGTCGGGTATCCCTGTGATGTCCTTCACCTTGGCGATTCCCACGGTCCTGCGGATGATCTCCATTCCGGCGTATCCGGCCGTGTCCTCCAGTATGCGTTTCAGATACCACTCTTTAAATCCCGGCGCAGCGGCCAGCAGGTCATCTGCATACCGTGGGTACAGCTCCTCATATTTTTGCACATAGGACCCGATCACGTCCATAACCGCTCCGCTCAGCCAGTCCCTGTGTCCCTTCCTGCCGTCCGACACGGCCCGCACATAGGCCATCAGCATGTTGCCGGCTACATTTCCCAGGTCGTACCCGGCCGGCCCGTAAAATGCGAACTCCGGGTCAAATATCCGTGTATCATGCTCCCTCACAAAAATGGAGCCTGTGTGCAGATCCCCGTGAATCAGTGTCTGCCCGCAGTTCATAAACCGGAATTTCAGTTTGGCGGCTTCCAGTCTCAGGCTGTCGTTCTCATAGACCAGCTTCCGCACAAATTCCTCATTCTCCGGTTCTACCTGATTCTTACCGGAACGGTTGGCAGCCGCCTCGTCAAATACCAGGCGCTCACTGATCTCACACAGGTCAGGATTGATAAACGCTTTTACCAGCCCTTTCTTCCGCTTGTGATCCTTGGACAGATCCGATGTTTTCATCAGCATATTCACCAGGAATTCCGCCATATGCCCCGCAAAATCCGGGTATATCCTGCCCTCCGTCAGGCCGGTCCGCATGATCTCATAATCCCGCAGATCTTCCATAATGCAGCAGTGCATGATCTCATCATAGAGATAGACCTGGGGGACAAAGCCCGGGGCCAGCTCTCCCTGCAGCAGCAGGATCTCTGACTCAATCCGGTTCCTGTCCCGGCTCAGCTTCCTGTCGGGAGAAAGGCGTCCCATGGACCCCGCCTGTTTTACAATTACGCTCTTGTCTCCATCCGTAACACGGAATACATAGTTTAAGTTCCCGTCCCCGATCTCTTTTGCCTCCAGGTGGCAGCTGGCGGGGAAGAAATCAGTTTTTCTGCGCACATAATCAGTCACAGCCCTTTCATCCATCAGTACATATACATCCGTATCCATCCTCTACACACCTCCGTACAGATACCCCAGCGCGCCCTCACGGTCCACGCCGTCCAGCCAGCAGATATTGAATTCTTCCGGGCTGTGCTCCAGCCGGTTATTAATGTCGATCACCAGCATTCCAAAGGTCAGCTTCCCTTTTATGTCCACTTCCCCGTAAACTCTGCGGGTGCCGAACAGTTCCGGATGGGTCAGATACAGGACCGCCGCCAGCTCCTGAAGGGGCAGCGGACGGTTCCTCCGTCCCATGGGAAGCTCCTCATTGGCCTCGCACCAGCGTTTTTTCAACAGCCGGTGGTACTGGTGCCAGACCGCCTCCCGCGCCGGAGCCGGAGCGTCAATCTCCTCCCTCAGCCCATAGCACAGCTCTCCCATATCCACCGGACACATGACGAAGTCCAGCCCTGACTCCAATACCATCTGAGCGGCCTCAGGGTCCATCAGCGTCTGCAGATCTCTGACAATACCATTCACCCCATGGCGCTGTGTTCCGCCTCTCCAGACCAGCTGTTCAATATAGGACACCGCGTCGGGGTGGCGCTTTAGCAGCAGCGCGATGTTGGTCAGCGGACCGGCGCAGAGCAGAGTCACCTTCCTGGGAGACGTCCTCAGCTTTTCATAGAGGAAGTCTGGCGCAGACATCATTTCCGTCTCCAATTCTGCGTCCGTATCCACCTGCAGCCCGTTGATATCCTTTGTGAGGGGCAGGGATTTCAGCGGAACAGTGACAGCCCTGCGCCAGGGCAGCTGTGCGCCCAGGGCAACCGGAATCTTCCGGCCCATCAGTGCAAGCAGGCCCGCGGTGTTGGCAGCCGCGCATTCCAGGCTCGTCTCCCCAAAGCACAGCGTCAGCCCGATGATATCCAGTTCCCGGGACATAACCGCCGCCATCAGCCCCAGTGCAAAATCCTCCGTTAGGTTCATATCGATGATTACCGGTCTTTTCATCATCCCGCCTCCTTTGCTTCATAGCGCTTAAAGCAGTTCATAAAGTATTCTGCAAATGCCGCCCGGTCAATGGTGTCCACAAAATACAGATTTTTCTGTTCTCTGGGCAGCCGCAGGGTATCTTCATAATCAATCACTGTCATTGCCGTGCACAAGTCGCTCTGGCTCTCCACCCGGCAGTAATACCGTCCATAGGTGAAGATCTCCGGATGCTCTATGAACGCCAGCGCGCAGTTGTCGTGCATGGACTGTCCCACAAGGCCGTCCACCTCGTTCTCCCCCAGCCGCGAGCAGGTCTTGTAGTAGGCGTGAATCATATCACTGGCCGCTCTTCCCACCGGGGACTGGAACTGTTTCATCTGCTCCATCTCCTCCAGGGTGATCAAGGCGCTCCCGGTCAGGTCACCGGGGCACATGTAGAACGGCACTTCACTTTCCATCACAATCTCCGCGCCGTGGGCATCATAGAAAATGTTGACGCTGGACATGGGGCTCAATGTACCGCTCCGTATATATCCGCCCATGTTCACAAAGCATTTTAGCTTTTTCTTTACCTCCGGGTATTTCTGCAGCAGCAGCGCTGCATTGGTCAGCGGACCCAGGCAGCAGTAGACCACCGGTTCAGGGCTTTCCATCACCTTCTGGTATACAAAATCCCAGGCGCTTAGCGGGCTTAAGGCCTCCTGTGTGTCCGGGAATGGGAAGGTGAATCCTCCAAGGCCATTTTCCCCGTGCACCACCTTCCCCCCCTGCACTTTTTCATCCGCTTCCCCAAACCTGCGGATCAGGGGCCGGTCCGCGCCGGCGGCCACCGGGATATCCCCGCGCCCGCAGAATTTCAGCACATTCAGTGTATTCTGCAGCGTTTTTTCCAGGGCATTGTTCCCGAAGGAAGCGGTGACGCCCAGAATGTCCAGGGTTTCGCTGGAACACGCCATAAATAACGTCGTCGCATCATCCAGCCCCGTGTCCACATCAAATATGATAGGCAGCTTATACATTTTGAATTCCTCCTCGTTATGCGTATTTAGCGGTTGTATTTTGGCCGCTTGCAATGGCTCATTTTATAGTATCATTTTACCACCATAGTTGAATGATTCAATAATTAGCATGTTGAACTTTGCTATTTTATCAACCCATGGTTGAATCTCTGTGATTACTACAGCATGATCGAAAATATAAATTAAAAACCGTAAAAAAGTATTGACATTTGTCCTTAAATAGATTATATTAATATCAGTAACAATTACTATTATTGATTTCAGTCAAACAACATAAATGATTAAAGGAGAGAACGAATATGAAGAAATGGGTTTGTACAGTATGTGGTTATGTATATGAGGGCGAGGCTGCTCCTGAGAAATGTCCCCAGTGCGGCGTTCCGGCTTCCAAGTTCAAAGAGCAGGCTGCTGAAGGCGGCATGGCTTGGGCATGTGAGCATGAGGTAGGCGTGGCTCAGGGTTCCCCTGAAGATATCATGATGGATTTAAGAGCTAACTTTGAGGGCGAGTGCTCTGAGGTTGGTATGTACCTGGCCATGTCCAGAGTGGCTCACAGAGAGGGCTATCCTGAGATCGGCATGTACTGGGCAGAGGCTGCCTTTGAGGAAGCTGAGCACGCTGCCAAGTTCGCAGAGCTGCTGGGCGAGGTTGTGACCTCCTCCACCAAGAAGAACCTGGAGATGAGAGTTGCCGCTGAGAACGGCGCTACCGCAGGCAAGTTTGATCTGGCCAAGCGCGCCAAGGCCCTGAACCTGGATGCAATCCATGACACTGTTCATGAGATGGCTAAGGATGAGGCCCGTCACGGCAAGGCTTTCGAGGGTCTGCTGAGCAGATACTTCGGCTGATTTCCACAGCGTCAAGTATTGGTTATAAATGGATAATTTTCCAAAAATACGTTGAAAATTCTGAAATAATGGAATACAATAGAGCTTAGAGAGCAATACATTATACAAATGTGAAAGGTGAGGTACAATCATGGCATCAAAATACGCAGGAACAAAAACAGGACAGAATTTAATGGACGCATTTTCAGGTGAGTCCCAGGCACGCAACAAATACACTTACTACGCTTCCGCAGCCAAGAAAGCCGGCTACGAGCAGATGGCAGCTTTATATCTGGAGACTGCCGACCAGGAGAAAGAGCATGCAAAGATGTGGTTTAAAGAATTCCACGGCATCGGAACTCCTGAGGAGAATCTGGCCGATGCAGCTGCAGGCGAGAATTTCGAGTGGACCGATATGTACGCCCGTATGGCACGTGAAGCACGCGAGGAAGGTTTCGACGATCTGGCCGTTAAATTCGAGCTGGTTGCCAAGGTTGAAGCTGCACACGAGAGAAGATACCAGAAGCTGCTGGACAGCCTGAAGAACGACAAGACCTTCAAGGATGACGCTCCCATGGGCTGGAAATGCAGAAACTGCGGATATATCCACGAGGGCGATGCTGCTCCCGAAGTATGTCCCTGCTGCGCTCATCCTAAAGCTTACTTTGAGCGCAAGGTTGAGAACTACTAATCACCGTAATCATATCAATACCAGAAACCGTCCACATGGGCGGTTTCTTTTATATCTGCGAAAGAAATTCCATGATTCGTCACATACTATATCAGCATAACATTTCAGAGAGGAAAAATAATGGATCTACATTTTAAAGAGATAACCGTGGAATCGGTTGAGGAGATGATGCCCTACTATCAGCTGCGCCGCAACCGCACCTGCGACAGCGTATTTTTAGAGAGCTTTATCTGGAAGGATTTCTACCACGTCCGGTATGCCATCTGGGAGGAAAAAGCCCTTCTGTGGCTGATGGAGTATGAAGGGAAATGCTTCTCCGCCATGCCGCTGTGCCGTGAGGAGGATCTGGCCGAAGCATTTAGCACGATTGAACACTATTTTAATGACCAGCTAGGACAGGCTCTGGTGATCAACCTGGCGGATGAAGCCGCAGTGGAGCGCCTGAACCTGCCCAGGGACAAATACCGGGTGGAGGAACAGGTGGATTCCAGGGATTACCTGTACACCGGAGATTCCTTGCGCAGCCTGGCCGGGAAGAAGCTGCACAAAAAGAAGAACCGGGTCAATGCCTTCATGCGCCAGTACGAGGGCCGCTACGAATACCGGAAGCTCTGCTGCTCGGACAGCCACTCGGTCTGGGAATTTCTGGATAAATGGCGGGAGGGCAAGGGTGATGAGGCTGAGGAACATCTGGACTATGAGGTGCGGGGTATCCATGATATCCTGAAGAACTGCCGGGATCTGAGCATCCGCATGGGCGGAGTGTTCATCGACGGGCAGCTGGAGGCATTTACCATGGGAAGCTTTAACCCCGTGGAGAATATGGCTGTGATCCACATTGAGAAGGCCAATCCGGAGATCAACGGGCTGTACCAGTTCATCAACCAGAATTTTCTGATGGCGGCATTCCCGGATGTGGAGTGGGTGAACCGTGAGGATGATTTAGGTATCGAGGGGCTGCGCAGGGCCAAGATGTCCTACTACCCCGCCGATTTTGCCCGGAAGTTCCTGGTGGAGCAGCTGTTGGACGGCGGCCGCGGCCAAGAGTGGGCTGAGGACATCAACAACACCATGAATAGTGAAAAAACCGAATACCTCCCGGCTGAGGAAAAGGCGGATACAAAGCAGCTCTGGCAGAGCTGTTTTGCGGAGGATTCGGAATCATTTGTGACCTATTATTATGAGGAAAAGACCAGAGACAACAGGATTCTGGCCAGGAAACAGAACGGCCTGGTGATCTCCATGGCGCAGCTCAACCCCTATGACGTTATAGTTAAAGGCAGGACGCTGCCGCTGGAATATATCGTGGGCGTGGCCACCGAGGAAAGCCGCAGGCACAGGGGTCATATGGGGGCCCTGCTGAGGCAGCTGCTCATGGACATGGCCGCAGAACGGACGCCCTTTACCTTCCTCATGCCCGCTGCACCGGAAATCTATCTCCTCTTTGATTTCACATATATCTGCGATATCCCGTCCTGGGTACTGAGTGGCGGGGAGCACCAGATAACGGAGCGCAGGACATGCGCAGACACACCCCAGGACTGCGGGCTGGCCGCGGATTACATGGAGGGGTGGCTGGAGCGCCGGTATGATATGTACTGCTCCAGGGACAGCGCCTATGTGAGCCGCCTGGTCAAAGAGCTGGGCAGCGAAAACGGCCGCCTGGAATTCCTTTATCACGGGGATCTGCTGGTGGGTCTGGAAGCATACTGGGGCGTTAAAAGCCAGGAACAGCGGCTGCTCATGGCAGAGGACCCATATGTGCGGCAGACTGGGAAAAAACCTGCTATCATGGCCAGGATTGCCTGCCTGGCTGCTCTCCTTGAACTGTTTCACCTAAAGGAAAACGGGCCGGCCTCCGCCGCGCTGCGGCTGGCAGTCCAGGATTCCATTGTGGAGGAAAACCAGGGAGAATTTATCTGGGAGCTGACCCGGGTTGGGGCTGCGGTGCGGAGAGTTGAGGCTGCGGCGCGGAGAGTTGAGGATGCAGCGCAGAGAGTTGGGGATGCGGCGCAGAGAGTTGAGGCAGTGGCGCAGAGAGTTGGGGCTGCAACGCAGAGAGTTGAGGCAGTGGAGGAAACGGAAGCCGATGATATGACAGTGAGCGTTGCTGACGTCTGCATAGCGACTGCAGGCGCAGACGCTCACAAGATGGCAGGTGCAGGCCCCCACACGATGGCAGGTGCAGGCGCCCACACCACAGCAGCAGACGCTAAAACCCACACCGCACCTGCCCGCAGCCTCCCTCCCACCCTCTCCTGCACCATCAGCCAGCTGGCCTCCTGGGCCTTTGGCTATCAGAGCGCTAGGGAGATCTGGCCTGAGTCACCTGACCAGGTCCTTGAGATCCTGGATGCCGTTGACCGGGTGGAAAGTGTGTTTATTGATGAGATTGTATAGCTATCCCGTCAGCTGCCGCGGCCACCAAGCACACCGGCGCATGGCATTCCATGTACCGAGGCTCCGGCGCCAGCAGCCCTGTCACCTCATCCCGGTGCAGCATTGTGATCCTGCCGCTGTCCTGGTTGGCGGCCAGAATTATATCTTCCAGAATCAGGAAATCCCTGGGCCCGCGGCCGCCTGTCTCCTGTATCTGAATCAGATTAAGAAGCCCGGTTTCCTCATCCACTCCGAACGCAGCGATGCTGTCGTCTCCACGGTTTGAAGCATACAGATATCTGCCGTCCTCCGACATCTTCACCGCGGCGCAGGTACTCTCCCCGTGGTTCTCAGGAAGGGTGGAAATCCGTTGAAGGAACTCCGCCTTCCCCGTTGACACATCCACCACATATACC
>URUZ01000298.1 GCA_900551225.1 uncultured Clostridium sp. | reverse complement strand
ATTCTATATAATATATTTTATTGAATGGTAAAAAGGGATTGCCGCAGGTCGGATTGTTGATAACATGATTTGGAGAAGATAACTATGAAAAAATATAAGACAAAAGTTGATATTATTTACGAAACATTGCTGCATGATATCACCAATGGAAAGTATAAGCCAGGAGAGCGTTTAATCATCAGCCAGATTTCCAAAATGAATGAGATCAGCGATATCCCTGTGCGTGAGGCAATCCGCCGGTTGGAAAGCGAAGGATATGTCCAGCTCAATGCGAACCATGGCCCTGTTGTCAGTGATTTTTCACCCGAACATCTGAATGAGATATTTCAGATCAAGGCGGTTCTGGAGGGCTACGCCAGCCGTCTGGCCTGTGATGTGCTGACAGAGAAGGATTTCAAAGAGCTGAGGGAGTACAATGAAGAGCTGCGCCGGGCCGCCGAAGGCGATGACCTGAAGCGCTGCAGCCAGCTGAACATGGAATTTCACCTGAGAATGTACCGGGATATCCCGGTGCAGGAGCTGGTTGCCATGATCGAGGAGCTGTGGCGCAAATACAGCATCACCAAGATGGTGTTCTCCCTGGCACCAGGCCGGGCGGCCAACAGTATCAGGGAACACGAGGAGATACTGGAGCTTCTGGAACAGAAGAAGTATGTGGAGGTGGAAGCCGCTGTCCGTGCCCACAAGATGCTGGCCGGCAAGAAACTGGAGGACCAGCTCCGCAGCAAAATAATGATCCAGGAATAAACATATCCACCGCTTCCTTTTTGCCATACTGCTGGAGCAGGGAGGAAGAGATGACTAAGACAGAAGAACTATCCGTGCGCAGAAAGCAGATTGAGCTTGGCGGCGGAACCGATAAATTAAATGCCCAGCGCGGGGCCGGGAAGCTGACGGCGCGGGAAAGGCTGGATTTACTATTTGATAAGAACTCCTTTGTGGAGATTGGCGCCTTCAGGACCCATCACTGCACTGACTTTGGCATGACGTTTAAGGCCGCGCCCGGTGACGGCGTTATCACGGGATACGGGCAGGTGGACGGCAGGCTGGTCTATGCCTATGCCCAGGATTTTACCGTCTTGGGCGGTTCCCTGGGAGCGGTACATGCGGAGAAAATCTGCCGGATTCAGGAGACAGCGCTGAAGAACGGCGCGCCTGTGGTGGGGCTTATGGACTCCGGTGGAGCCAGGATACAGGAAGGCGTGTGCGCCCTGGCAGGCTACGGGAAGATATTCTGCCGGAACACCCTGGCCTCCGGTGTGATACCACAGATCAGCGCCATTATGGGGCCCTGCGCAGGCGGGGCAGTATATAGCCCTGCCATCACTGATTATATTGTCATGGTGGATAAGACCAGCAATATGTTCATAACCGGGCCGGAAGTGATCCGCACGGTTACCGGGGAGTCGGTGACCGGCCAGGACCTGGGCGGAGCCGCGGTCCACAGCCAGAAGAGCGGCGTGGCCCATTTCATATCACACAGCGATGAGCAGTGTATTCACACGATCCGCAGGCTTCTGGGCTACATGCCGGACAACAACGGCAGACAGACACCCCTTAAGGATCTGGGCGATGATCCCGGCCGTCCGACACCCCAGCTGGAGACACTCGTGCCCGATGACCCGCGCAAAGCCTACAATATGCTGGATGTGATCCACACCCTGGTGGACAGGGGAGAATTCATGGAAGTCCAGAAGGACTTTGCCGCCAATATCATTGTGGGCTATGGCCGGTTTAACGGGCGGACAGTGGGGATTGTGGCAAATCAGCCCAGGATCGCCGCAGGCTGTCTGGATGTTGACGCCAGCGACAAGGCGGCCCGTTTTATCCGCTGCTGTGACTCCTTCAACACGCCGTTGCTGACCCTGGCGGATGTACCGGGTTTTCTGCCTGGCGTGGCCCAGGAGCACAGAGGTATCATCCGCCACGGCGCCAAGCTGCTGTACGCATACAGCGAAGCCACGGTGCCGAAGATTACGGTTATAACCAGGAAGGCCTACGGCGGTGCATATATTGGAATGTGCTGCAGCTCCCTGGGCGCGGACGCAGTGTTTGCCTGGCCCGGCTCGGAGATCGCTGTCATGGGCGCTGAGGCCGCTGCCGGCATTGTATTCAGGCACGAGATCAGAGCCTCGGCAAGTCCCGAGGCGGTGAGGGAAGAAAAGATAAAAGAATATGAAGCCCAATTCTCCGGCCCCTATTTTGCCGCGGAGCATGGCTTCGTGGATGATATCATTCCTCCCTGCGACACCCGCCGCCGCATTATAAGCGCCCTGGAAAGCGCCGCCGGCAAGGAGGAGAGAAGGCCGGGGAAAAAGCATGGGAATATTCCGTTGTAAGCGGAGATTCAGCTGTTTCTGTACATTTTCTACAAAAGTAGTTGACAGATCCCGGAAATGATGTTATATTTCCCCTAACAGCTAATACGTGTTACTGTTTAATCAGGCATGAGTTCGGAGACGACCTCATGCCCTTTTTATTGCACGCGGTGATACGCCGGCAAAACCTGCATTTCATCGCTATGAAAAGCTGAATAATAATACCCGGGAGGTAACAATGTTTTCATTTTTCCGCAAAGAAAAAAATCCGGTGCAGCTGCTGGCACCAGTGGATGGCGAGGCAGTGGAATTGGCCTGTGTAAAGGACCCGGTCTTTGCCGAGAAAATGCTGGGGGATGGCGTTGCCATTGTGCCCAGCGGCGATCAGGTGGTGGCGCCGGCCAACGGCAGGCTGAGCTTTCTCATGGACACAGGCCATGCCTTTGGGATGAAGCTGGACAACGGTATGGAGGTGCTGGTGCACATCGGGATCGACACAGTGGAGTTAAAGGGCAGAGGCTTTAAAGCCCTGGTTCTGCCGGAGGCAAAAGTACATGCCGGGGAACCGGTGATCCAAATGGACAGGACGTTGATCCGGCAGGCGGGGTATGACGATACCACTATGCTGCTGGTGGCAAATCACCGTGAATTCCAGGAGATGAAGTGTATGGGCCGCGGCCGGGTCCAGGCGGGAAAGACGGTGATGATCTCAGTGTAAAAGGGGTGGGGTGAGAAGTGAAGATTGTCAAGGTCATCAACAACAACACGGTTTCCACTGTGCTGGACTCCAAAAAAGAGGTAATTCTGACCGGTTCAGGCCTCGGCTTTAAGAAACGGCCGGGGGATGCGGTGGATATGGAGAAAGTGGAGAAGGTATATCAGCGCAAGGATAAGCTGTTTGCCAGATACGAACAGATTCACAAGCACATTCCGCCGGGGTATTTCCAGGCGGCGGAGGAGATTCTGACCCACGCACAGAAGGGGCTGGGGGCCAGCTTAAGCCAGCAGGCAGTGTTCGCCCTGGCGGATCACATCGCCTTCGCGGTGGAGCGCCAGCTGCACAAGGAACCCATGCCAAACCTGATGCTGCAGGAGGTGCGGATGCTATACCCGGACGAATACCAGATGGGCATGTACGGGAAAATGCTGGTGGAGCAAAAGACAGGCGTGGAGCTGCCGGACGATGAGGCGGGCTATATGGCCCTGCATATTGTCAATTCCAAGATCAGCGAGAATTCCGTGGATGCCAAGAACATCCTGGCGCTCACCGGCGGGATCGTAGAGCTGGTGAAAACAGGGTTTGGTGTGAACTTTGACGAGGCGGATTTCAATTATAACCGTCTGCTGACCCACTTGAAATTCCTGGCCAAGCGTATCCTGAAGAACGAGTCAGACCAGCTGTCCGTCATGGGGGACATGCTGCCGGCATTTCTGGAGAGGGACAGCCGCATGGGCCCGGTTCTGGAGGAAATACGGGAGTTTCTGCTGGAGAATTTCGAGTATTCCATCACGCGGGAGGAGATGGCCTACCTGGCCATGTATCTGATCCGTATTTTAAAATTGTAAATAAGATAACCGTCAATTAGGATTGTGACTTTCAGTAGGCAAGACCTGGTTGTTTTCCAATGGAGAACAACGGGTCTCTTTTTTATCATGTGGGAGGCTGCTATGAAAAAGCAAAATGTTATGTCGTTTCTGCAGAAATTATCCAAGGCATTTTTAACACCACTGTCCCTGATCGCGGCGGCCTCGCTGCTGATGGGCGTGGCGTCCTTTTTTACCTCAGGTGATGTGACCGGAGCGGTGCCCTTTCTGGGAAATGCCGTAGTCCAGTATTTTTTCCAGATTATAATGAAAATGGGCGGCATTGTCACCGGGAATTTCCCAGCCATCTATGCTGTGTCCCTGGCATTTGCCCTGGCTGATGAGGACAAGGAGTACGCGGCATTTGCCGGATTTATCGGCTATCTGGCATTTTTAAGCGGTATGGGTATGCTGATTGCCAGTTTTCCGTCCATTGCGGAGCGGTTCCCGGGCAACGGAATTACCACCATGCTTGGGATCGAGACTGTCAACACCGGCCTTCTGGGCGGAATTATTGTGGGAATTCTCACCAGCATCATCCACCGGCATTTTAAACATGTGAAATTCCCCATGGCCTTTGCATTCTTCCAGGGCGTGCGCTTTGTGCCCCTGGCCAGCGTGTTCCTGTTTATTCTGATCGGCAACGGCTTCCCCTTCCTGTGGGTGTACATATCCAATGCCATCAATGGCCTGGCCAGGCTGCTGGGCAACATGGGAGTATTCGGCCTCTTTCTGTATGGGTTTGTGGAGCGGCTGCTGATTCCCACGGGACTTCACCAGATCTGGATCTCCGTTGTGCGCGATACATCTGTGTCTGGCATCTATGAGTTCGCCTCCGGCGTGATCGAGGGGCAGCGGCCGGCGTTTATGGCTTTCCTTTCAGAGGGAATGCCCCTCAATTCCACGCTGAGGGAGATGGTGCGCTTCTCATACGGTCCTCAGATCCCCATTATGCTGGGCGCCCTTCCGGCCATCGGCCTGGCTATCTATCACTGTGCGGACATGGACAAGCGGAAGATGGTGAAGCCGCTGATTCTAACGGGTGTTGTGACGGCCATGATCGCCGGAATATCCGAACCGCTGGAGTTCATTTTCCTGTTTACAGCGCCGTTTCTGTATGTGGCCTATGCAGTTACATACGGCCTCAGCTGGGTGTTTATGTACCTCTTCGGCAACCAGATCGGCTATGGCTCCGGGATTATCGAGTTCGTTGTGTTTGGGCTGCTGCGCTCTGACTCCCACTGGTATGTGTGCGCCATTGTGACAGTGGCAGAGTTTGCGGTAAACTACTGTATGTTCCGGTGGTGCATCACCAGGTTTAATATTAAGACGCCTGGCAGGGGAGGGGACTATGACGCTACCCTTAGCGTGGTTGACAAGCCGGCCGCAGCTGGCGGCCAGACAACAAAAGGGCAGCAGGCGGACGTGACCAATCCAAAGGCAATGAAAGCCCAGGCCATTATCAAGGGGCTGGGGGGTAGAGAGAATATCCAGGAAGTGGATTCCTGCATGTCCCGCCTGCGGGTGGTGTTAAAAGACGGAGGCCTGGCAGACCAGGAGATCTTAAAGAAAACCGGCTGCACGGCTATTAAAGTGGTGGATGCGCACAACCTTCAGATTATATACGGCACAACCGTAGGTCTGATCAAGGACGCGGTGCGCAAGGAAATGAAGAGACAGGAGGAACGATAACATGAAGAGATATTCTATATTAATTGCCGGAGGCGGCAGTACCTATACACCGGGAATCATCCTGATGCTGCTGAGCCACCTGGACCGTTTTCCAATACGTAAAATCAAGCTCTATGACAACGATGGGGAGCGTCAGGCTGTTACCGCGGGGGCCTGTGAGGTGATCATACAACAGTGTGCGCCGGACATTGAGTTCCTGGCCTCCACAGATCCGGAGGCAGCGTACACGGATGTGGATTTCGTCATGGCCCAGATCAGGGTGGGCAAATACGCAATGCGGGAGAAGGACGAGAAGATCCCTCTGAAATACAACGTGGTGGGACAGGAGACCTGCGGTCCCGGGGGAATCGCCTATGGGATGCGCTCCATCGGCGGAATCCTGGAAAATCTGGAGTATATGGAGAAATATTCCCCTGAGGCGTGGATGCTCAATTATTCCAACCCCGCGGCCATTGTGGCGGAGGCCATGCGCCGTTTAAAGCCCCATTCCCGGATCATCAACATCTGCGATATGCCGGTGGAGCTGGAGATGCACATGGCCACTATTCTGGGACTTCCTTCCAGAAAAGAGCTGGAGGTGCGGTACTTTGGCCTGAACCATTTCGGATGGTGGACCGAGGTGCGGGACCGGCAGGGAAATGACCTTATGCCCAGGCTGATGGAACATTTGAAGAAATACGGTTTTGTGGAGGACGAGGCGCTTTACGCTGATCCCAAGCGGGACAGCTGGCGCGCCACATACCAGAAGGCCAGGGACGTGATTGCCCTGGACGACCGCTTCATCCCCAACACCTATCTGAAATACTACCTGTACCCTGACTATGTGGTAGCCCACTCCAACAAGGAGTACACCCGCACCAACGAGGTGATGGACGGCCGGGAAAAGGACGTGTTCTCCGCATGCAGAGAGATAGCAGAGAGCGGCGTGTACCGGGAAGGGCAGGTGGAGATAGATAATCACGCTTCCTTTATCGTGGATCTGGCCCACGGCATCGCATGCAATACTAAGGAACGGATGCTGCTGATCGTGGAGAACAAAGGGGCCATCTCCAACTTTGATCCCACAGCCATGGTGGAAATCCCCTGCCTGGTGGGAAGCAGCGGCCCTGAACCGTTATCCATGGGAGAGATCCCCCAGTTCCAAAAGGGGCTGATGGAGCAGCAGGTATCTGTGGAGAAGCTGGTGGTGGAGGCATGGATCGGACACTCTTATCAAAAGCTGTGGCAGGCGGTCACTCTCTCCAGAACCGTGCCCAGCGCCACTGTGGCCAAGCAGATACTGGATGAACTGATAGAGGCCAACCGTGGATTCTGGCCGGAACTGCATTAAAGAACCAGACGGAAATACCGCCAGCCGCGTTTGCGGCTGGCGGTATCAGAATGTAAATCTAATCCAACCAAACACAATCAACAATGTCTCTATCTACTTTGATAAATTTTTCATCAATAAAAACAGCCGCCCAACCATGATCTTCATCCCAAGGACAATCAAGTGTCAAGATTATGCATACATCAACATTTTGTGATTCGTATCCTTGATGCTTGTCACTTTTCGCATATATTGCGTCTTCTAACGTATACAGAGTAACATCAGTACCTGTGTACTTTACCAGGTCAGTCGGTGAGCCGATTTCCGGCCAATATTCCTGATTCTCTTCTTCATCGTCAGGTCCCCATTGTTTATACATGTCTTCATAATAAAGTCTTATAAATGCCTCTAGCATCTGCGTTTCCAGGTCAGATGTCCAATTTGCTTTCAGTCTTTCGCAAGCTACTTTACATTTTTCCCAATCCTCACAATCATATTGATTAATTTTAAAATTTTTAGGGCTCAGTAAGATATTGTTTAACATATAGGCACCTCCCATGTCAAATTCCCTTTATTATAAACATTTCCATTGGTTGTTTCATTACCTTTAATATCGATTACAAAACCGCCACAATCTTTGAATCCTAACGTTCTATAAAAATGCTGTACATTTTCATTTACCTAAAGCCCTCTTTCATCTAATTACCCCATTTTTAGTTAGATAAATTCTAATTGTATATGGTTTCATCTATTTAAACCATACTTTTCATCCAAGTCAAGAATGTAAT
>URUZ01000297.1 GCA_900551225.1 uncultured Clostridium sp. | reverse complement strand
CAATTATAATTGATATAATATAAACTTTTTTATTTCTATACATGATCAGTTCACCCCTTTTTAGTATATTGCGGTTGGTACCCGACTATACAAAAAAGAGCCTATTTTCGGTCATAAAATAAGCGTACTTTAATAAGATTTTTCTGTCAACCTTATATTGCATATACAGGATGAGGCTGTCCTGGAATTTCATACGTTGTTTCAACAACCGCACTCACCCCCCGTGCTTGCAGAATACTTTGATCGATATAGCTGGGAGGACAACGGTAATTTATTATGTTAAAAGATTACGAACACAACGCGAAATACTATGAAACAGATCAAATGGGCATTATCCACCATTCCAATTACATCCGCTGGATGGAGGAGGCCCGGGTGGATCTGATGGAACAGATGGGCTGCGGCTACAAAGCCATGGAGGAGGCCGGGATCTTCAGTCCGGTGCTGGAAGTGAACTGTAAATACAAGAGCATGGTGCACTTCGGCGATACCGTGAAAATACATGCATGGATCAAAGAATACAACGGGGTGCGCATGGCCATCGGCTACCGGATAACAGACAGCGCCACCGGGGAGCTGCGCACCACCGGCGAAAGCGCCCACTGCTTTCTGACTCATGACGGACGCCCGGTCTCCCTGAAACGGTCTTATCCGGATTGGGATAAGCTCTTTATTAAAATGCTTGATTTGGAGGCTGGGCTATAAGCGCTCTCTCATGTATAATGGAATATGGCAGACAAATACAATCGTCACAATTAAGGAGGTTCTATGAGCCTGCGTAAAACGATTTCCCGCTTTCAGGCTTCAATTTATGCCCAGTCGATCCGCCATGGGCTGACACTTGCCATCCCATTTTTAATAATGGGTTCTTTTGCCTTGCTGCTTATCAACTTCCCCCTTGGCAGTTACCAGACATTTCTCAGTACCTGGCTGAACGGATCGGTTATCGCTGTGCTCCAGACCGTACATGCCATCAGCCTGGGTTCACTTGCCCTGGTATTGACCATAACTATCAGCATCTCCTATGGACAGCTGGCAGAAACAGACCAGTTTCTGCTGTATCCCATGGTTTCAGTCTGTGCCTTTCTGGCCTTCTGCGGGGGAATTGAGAGCCAGAATGAATATATCTTCAACGCCGAGTGGGTATTCACAGCCATGTGCATTACCCTGTTGTCCTGCGTCCTGTTCCAGAAGGCTTCCCAGCTGGGACACCACTTCAGGCAGCTGCACACCACTGGTGCCGATTACCTGTTCAATGTCTCCATCCAGAGCCTTTTCCCTGTGGTCATCATCACCCTGCTGTTTGCGGTGCTGGGATACCTGCTGCGCATGGCATGGGGCGGAAGCAATATTACGAATTTCGGTTCCTATCTGTTCCTGAAGATATTTGACGGGATGAGTGGTAATATACTGGGCATCCTGCTGTACGTGGTGGTCACACATGTGCTGTGGTTCATGGGAATCCATGGCACCAATACCCTGGAGGCCGTCTCCCGGCGCCTGTTCGAACAGGGCGTGGAAATCAACCAGTCCATGGTGACGGCCGGACTGATTCCCACTGAGATATTCTCCAAAACCTTCCTGGATACCTTTGTGTTCCTGGGCGGCTGCGGAACTGCGCTCAGCTTTGTCCTGGCCCTGTGCATCGCCTCCAAGAAGAGCCACAACCGTAAAATGTCCTGGGTATCCCTGCCTTTTACATTGTTTAATATCAGTGAACTGGCCGTGTTCGGTTTCCCCATCATCTTTAATTTTATCATGGTGATTCCCTTTATTCTGACCCCGGTTGTTCTGACCCTTACCAGCGCTCTGGCCATTCAGTTTGGGCTGGTCCCCGCTGTCACCCAGTCCGTGGAATGGACGGTTCCCGTGCTGATCAGCGGGTATCTGGCCACTGGATCTATGGCCGGAGTATTTCTGCAGCTCTTTAATCTGGTTGTGGGAGTTCTTATTTACGCGCCCTTTGTGAAGCGCAGTGAACAAACTGAAACTGAGAAATTCAAGAATGCAGTGCACCTGATGGAGCAGGACATGGCTGCAGGAGAACAAAACGGCGTTCTCCCCCGCTACCTCCACCCCAAATACCCCGGTTACTACTATGCCAAAACCCTGGCCCTGGATCTGAACAACGCCATCAAGAGCGGTCAGATTCAACTGTTCTATCAGGCGCAGATCTCCAGCAGCGGGGAACTCCACGGTATGGAAGCGCTGCTCCGCTGGCAGCATCCCGTCATTGGCTTCATCGCCCCTCCGGTGTTAATCGGCCTGGCATATGAAAGCAGCTTTCTAAATGAGCTGAGCTACTATATCCTGGACCGGGCCTGTGGGGATGCCCAGAAAATGGAAAGTATCATAAAAAAGAAGGCCTGTCTGTCTGTCAACATTTCGCCAAAGCAGATGCAAAGCGCCGACTTTTTTGACAGGGTCCGTGAAATCATCGGAACGTATTCCTGGAATCATATCCATCCTGTGCTGGAGATTACGGAACGCGCCGCCATGGGAATCACCAACGCTCAGAAGGAAGAACTGGAACGGCTGAAAAGCCTGGGAATCGAATTCAGTCTGGACGATTTCGGCATGGGCCATAACTCTGTCCTTCAGCTCCAGGAAGGCTTCTTCGACGAGGTAAAACTGGACGGCAATCTGGTACAGCAGATCCTGATCAACAGCCGCTCCAGAGAGATCATTTCCGGCATTATCCAGATGTCTCAGAACCTGGACTGCCGTATTATCGCCGAATTTGTAGAGATCCAGGAGCAGCGTGATATGCTTCTGGATCTCGGATGTACCATATATCAGGGGTATTATTACAGCCGTCCGCTGACGCTGACGGAATTTATGGAGTATGCGGCCGGGTTGCCGGGGACGGAGCTTTAAACCGGTCCACCAGCTGCATCTGTTCCTCCGTGACATTCCTTTTGTCAAAAAAGCCCAGTACAAAGCCCACCGTTCCCAAAAGGAGGGCCACAAATACCGAATTGATATCCCAGGGAGAGCCAAGCATTTCCCAGCACAGCACACCGGTGATCGACAATGCCAGTGACCATTTACCAGAAGCCGGCGTCGCCTTTTTGGTGATCAGGCCGCCATAGAGAGGCAGCACCAGGCAGGTAACGCTGGCATATCCAATCAAGATCCATTTCATGATGCTGGGCTGGTAGCGTACAATTATAAAAGAGAGGGCCGCGGTGACCCAGACAAATACCCGGCTGGTCAAAATCATCGTCCGGTCCGGGAGCCCCGGGATAAACTGTTTGACCAGATCCCTGGAAAAGGTCATGCTTGCGGAAAGGTACATGGCATTAGCCGTCGTGATCACAGCTGCAATGATGGCAGAAGCATACAGCACCCCGACAACAGGATTCATACGCTTGAGAAGTTCCGTGATCACCTGGTTTTCCGCGATTCCCCCGCCTAGCAGGATCTTTGCACTAAGCCCCATGATCATAACCAGTCCCATACATGCCGCCACGAAGATTGAACTGACAAAGAGTGCTTTTTTCGCTTCTTTAGGGCTGCGGGCCGCGTTGATTCTCTGAAACATTGCCGCCTGATCCGCAAAGTTGACGAAAAATGCAGATGCCACCATGCCCCAGAAAAGCATGGGCGGAATATTCCGGGCATCCATCCGTGTCAAATGCTCCGGCAGCTGCGACAATCCCTGTATCCCCCCTGCTTTCAAAAATGAAGTGACCGCCACCGTCAACGCGCCCCCGATAATCACAATGGACTGGATTGTGTCGGTAATTGCCGCCCCCGCAAGTCCTCCCATGGTTACAGTCAAAGAGAGCAGAATCACACCGATCACTCCGGCCATATTTTCGCTGATTCCCACATAATTGCTTAAAAGTGAGATCAGGGAGGAAAGCATGGCGATTCCCACCGCCACCCCCACAAACAAATTGATCACACCTGAAATAAGCTGCGCACCCTTGCCATAGCGCATCTCAAAAATATCTGCGATGGTAAAGATATTTAATCGTTTAATCCGTTCCGACAAAAAGAAAATCAAAATCAGCTGTGAGGCCAGAGATCCTAATACCATCCAGAAATACATGGCTCCATATTGGTAAAAGGAGCCTACATACCCCATCATGCTTCCGCCGCCAATCGAGGTAGCGATGATGGTTCCACAGATTACCGGCCATGGCAGGTTCCCCCCCGCCAGCGCATAGTCTTTAAATGTCTTTGCCTTTCTGCCGTTATATATGATTGTAATTGTGATGATGATCAGATAAATTGGTATTACAATTGCATTCAACATATTCATATACCTTACTCCTTAATCATTGGTCCGTCCCCGCCTGCAGCTCCCTCTGCGCTTCATTGCCCCCTGTGTGATGTTGAGGCAGAGCGCTTCGCGCGCTCATAATCGACCAGACTGTCACCGTCACCAGCACAATCCCGCCACCCACCAGAGCAAAAAATCCCGGCTTCTCCCCTACAAAGAAGAATACCCATACCGGATTGAGCAGCGGCTCGATCATGCCGATCAGGGAACAGGAAAGCGGCGGGCAGTTTCTCACTGCGATCGCATATAACACATAGGGAACCCCCAGCTGCGCCACGCCTAATATAAGAATCGCCAGGATATTGGCTGTGTTGACCGGCGTCGGATTAAAAAATGCAAAGGATGTTCCGATTACCGCGGCTGCGCCCTGTCCCAGCAGCACCGAGCTCATAGAACTTTGCTCATCCGGAAGGCGGTTGGAAAACAGATACATCACTCCCATTGTAACGCCGCTCAGCAATGCGATCAAATTTCCCAGCAGATTTCCCGGTGACAGCTGATCCATAAAGAACAGGCTGATTCCGGCAAGGGTCACTGCCACTGCGATCAGTTCACTTTTTTTATACCGTACACGAAAAAGAACTGCACTCATAATCATAATATGAACCGGATTCGTAGACTGAAGGATGATTGCGTTTGCACTGGTGGTTAATTTGCTGGCTATTACAAAAAACAGCATGGTCCCGGTCAGCCCCAGTCCCGCCAGCAGAACATGAAGGGAAAAGGTAAACCGATAGCCCTTAAACTGCATATATATGAAGATCACCGCAGCGGCAATCAATGAACGAAAACCGCTGATGACCATGGGATGCCAGGGCAGAATCTTGATAAACAGGCCGCCTATACTCCACATAAATGCACATAAACTCATTAACAGCATTGCCTGTTTGGAACTGATATTCATGTATTACTCCTTTTACTCTACTTTACTTCATTATCGGCATCTGTCACTTTACATTTGAACTGATCCACTAATTTTAACTGTTCCTCCGTGACGCCATTCTTATTGCCAAAACCGGCTACAAATCCGATGATTCCAAGAATAAGGGCAATAAACAGAGAGTTGATATCCCATGGAGAACCCAGAATTTCCCAGATCATCACGCCGGCGATGGACAGCGACAGCGACCATTTCCCGGAAGCCGGAGTCGCCTTTTTCGTAACCAGACCACCGTAGAGCGGAAGCGCAAGACAGCTAAGGCTGGCATAACCAATCAAAATCCATTTCATAATGCTGGGCTGATAGGTGATTACCACATAGCCAACCGCAACCATGACCCATACGAAAATGCGGCTGGATACAACCATCGCCCGATCGGACAGATCCGGTTTAAACTGCTTCAGCAGATCCTTTGAGAACGTCATACTTGCAGAAAGATACATGGCATTAGCCGTCATAACCACTGCCGCAATAATTGCCGCCACATAGACACCGCTGATAACCGGATTCATGGTCTTTAACAGTTCGGAGATAACGTTATTTCCTCCAGTACCTTCCCCTAAGATAATTCTGGAACTCAATCCCATAATCATAACCAGTCCCATACAAAAAGTGATCATAAGCGTACTTAAGATCAGCGCCTTTTTCGCGTCCTTTGGAGTACGTGCCGCATTAATTCTTTGGAACAGTGCAGCCTGATCTGTAAAATTGCCGAGGAATGAAGATGCCACCATCCCCCAGAAAAGGAGCGGAGGAATGTTCTGAGCCCCCATATCCAGCAGATTAGCCGGAAGCTGGGACAAGCCCTGGACACCGCCTGCATTGGTAAATGCAGTGGCAGATATGATTAAAGCGCCTCCGATTACCACCACGGCCTGAATGGTGCCGGTGACAGCTGCTCCTGCAAGACCTCCCATGGTGACGGTTATGGCAAACAGAAGCCCGCCGATGATCCTGGAAAGGTTAGCATCAATTCCAATATAGCTGTTCAATAAAGACGAAAACGAGGACAGCATACCGAACCCAACAGCCACACCCACAAACATATTAATAAATCCGGAGACCAGCTGCGCGCCTTTTCCGTAGCGCATTTCAAAAATATCTGCAATGGTATAGACCTTTAAGCGGTTAATCCTCCCTGATATAAAGAATATCAGAATCAGATAGGATGCAAAAGAACCGATTACCATCCAAAAATACATAGCTCCATACTCATAGAAAGAGCCTACAAAGCCCATCAGGCTTCCTCCGCCGATTGTACTTGCCACAATGGTTCCGCAGATAACAAACCAGGGCAGCTTCCCGCCCGCCAAAGCATAGTCCTTAAAACTCTTTTTTGACTTGCGTCCGTTATAAAGAATCGTACCGATGATGAGTGTCAGATACCCTAATATTACAGCAATACCGATAGCATTCATGATTACCTCTCCTATTCTTCATTTTTCATCACATCAATCAACACTGATCATTAAAAGCGGCTGCCTGCCAGAGTGCATCCAGAAACGCTTTGTAAAGTTCTAAATAATCTTCGCACTGGAAGCTTACCACGTTATCCTCTTCTGCCGACATTTTAAAGCCCGGCACCTTGCAGGCGTGAACGGCCTGAGTTGCTGCTGCAAACGTAATGGTCAGGGTCATGGGGCCTTCCAGCTTCGCGGGAGCAATCGTCTGATATCCCTTTACCGCCTCTTTTGCCGCAGCCTCAATGAGCTCCCCGGTCTTTTGCGGGTGATACAGCTGCGCACTGCCATTGCCGATCACTTTTTTCACCACTGCCGTATGTATTCCCGGAATCTGCTTCTCAGTATAAGAAGTAACGCAGTCATCCCCTGTGATCAGCACGGTTGGAACCCCATAGTAACCGGCCGCATGGGCTACAAACTCCGCCTCTCCAAAATGGACGCCGTTTACAGTGGTATCCACCACAATCGGATAATAGTACGTGTGGCTGATCACGCCTTTTGCACCTTTGCGCGAATGGTATCCCACCAGCATCAGAGCATCCACCCCCTGATCCAGCCCCTCCGCCATAATCAAGGGCTTATCCGTACCGGACATCAGGCTGGCCCGCGGGTCCAAGTCCATAAGCAGAATATTGTCATCATAATTATGGCTGTCGTTGACAACCACCTCCGTAGCGCCGCCTTCAAATGCGCCGCGGATCGCAGCATTCACATCGTGAGCCATCAGGCTGCGCAGCTGACCGTAATCAGGCCTGCCAGGGGTCACCTGTGATTTTTTGAAAATTCCTGTGATACCTTCTGCATCTGCTGAAATAAGTATTTTCACTTTTTTGTTCTCCTTACTTTATTTGTATTCCCACCCACAGGCAGGTGCTGAGATTCCATTGATCTCGCAATGAAATGTTATCATTTATATAAATTGATATCAATATTAAAAATAGACAACAATCACGATGAATTTTTGACACACTATCAACAATCAACAATTAATCCGGAATAATGT
>URUZ01000296.1 GCA_900551225.1 uncultured Clostridium sp. | reverse complement strand
GATCAATATAAAACAAAAAATATCGAAAGTACAGAAGAATTTAAAAATAAAATGGGTTATAGTAGCCATATCAGGAAATGAGCTCATGATTGTGTAAAATACCATAAAATACAGGAGGATTATCTTATGAGAAAGTTAGCAACTGCGGCATTGCTGCTGGGAATGTTTGGGGTACTTACCGGCTGCAGCATGGATGGCGGAGGCGCTGCCACGGCAGCGGCAAAGGCAGATACTGAAAAGAGCGCGGAGGGTACAACCGAAGCAGCGGGAAGTAATAAAACAATAGCAGGTATCGTATTCCAGGAGGACCAGTTCTTTAAGTTGATGACAGCGGGCTACGAGGCCGCGGCCAAGGATATGGGCTACGAGATCCAGCTGTCCAATGTGACCAACGACCAGACTAAGGAGACAGAGCTGGTCAATACATACACAGCCCAGGGCGTGGCGGGCATCGCAATCGCCCCTCTCTCCGCCACAATCTCACCGGAAGCGTTAAAGGTAGCCGACAGCAGCGGCGTAAAGGTGTGCGTGGCCAATACTGCCATAGATACCTATCCATTTTCCGTGGCCGCGTACACGTCCGACAACTTTGCATTCTGCAAGCAGACAGGGGACATTGCCGTGGAATTTATAAAGGAAAAATATGGGGATGAGAAGATCCAGGTTGGAATCCTGCAGTTTAAAACCCAGATCCCCGAGACCTCCGCGGAGCGTGTCAATGGCTTCATCGCCGCGTTGGATGAGGGTAAAATCGACTATGAGATTGTATCCAACCAGGATGCATGGCTTCAGGACATGGCCGTGGGCAAGGTAGGCGACATGCTGGCAGCCAACCCGGAAATCGATATCTTATTTGCCGCCAATGACGGCGGAACCATTGGTTCCGTGATGGCAGTTGAGAATGCAGGCCTGGCCGGCAGCGTCTATGTATTTGGAACGGATGCCTCTGAGCAGATTGTGGATCTGCTGAAAGCCGACAATGATATCCTTCAGGCAGTAACCGGCCAGGACCCCTTCCAGATTGGCTATAAATCAGTGGAAGCGCTGGTTAAGTCCATAGAGGGAAAGGAACTGGAGGAGAAGGGCCAGACCGTTATTGTGGAAGGAATCCCCTTAAAACGCGGGGATACAGAGCAGCTGGATCAGTTCATGGAAGATTTGAAGTCTAAAATGTAGCCGCTAATAAGGAATCAGATAATTAGTGCCTCCCGGCGTAAATACGCCGCTATATAGCGCCCGCTATCCACGCCAGGAGCACGCCTGCGAAGTTAGTCGTAGCGCCCACTACGCCGTCACTTCGCAGACGCACACCTGACGCAGATATCAGGCGCTATATATCAACGTATTTACGCCGGGAGGCACTAGGTTCTGATTCCTTTTTAACACATGGCTCACAGAGGAAATTGGAAGGATAAGGGGTTAAGCATGAGCGTTTTGAGAACGGAAGGGATTGTAAAGGACTATCCGGGCACAAGGGCACTGGACCAGGTGACGGTTTCGTTTGACAGCGGTAAAGTCCATGCATTTATCGGCAAAAATGGTTCTGGAAAATCCACGCTTGTTAAAGTGTTTGCGGGAGCTATACAGCCAACTGGAGGCAAGTTTTATCTGGATGATGAGGAACTGCATTTCGACACGCCCATAGAGGCGTTGAATAAGGGAATTGCCACAGTATACCAGGAATTAAGCCTTGTTCCCCATCTGTCGGTGGCGGAAAACATCTTTCTGGGCCGTCTGCCGAAAAAAGGCAGGCTGGTGGACTGGAAAAAGACGTACAGGATGGCAGGAGAGCTGCTGCGGGAAATGGGCGTGGATATAGATCCCCATGAGAAGGTGTTTAAGCTGAGTATGTGGCAGTGCCAGGTGGTTGAGATCACAAAGGCCATGAGCTTTAAGCCCAAGGTTCTGATGCTGGATGAGCCCACCTCCGCCCTGGCGGCCAATGAGACCCAGAAGCTGTTTGAGGCCATACGCATGCTGAAGAGGCAGGACGTGATCATCATTTACATTTCCCACCGGCTTCAGGAGCTGTGGGAGATTGCAGACAGCGTCACCGTGCTCAGGGACGGTAAATACATAGGGAGTGAACCGATCCAGAAACTGAGCCATAAAGATATTATCACCATGATGTTTGGGGATGTTGAGATAAAAGAGCGGCCCAAGGATCTGAAGGTGCAGGCGGATACTGCCCTGGAAGTCCAGCATTTGACCAGAAAGGGAAAGTTTGAAGATGTCTCCTTTCAATTGAAAAAGGGGGAAGTGCTGGGAATTGCCGGGATGCTGGGTTCCGGGAGAACAGAGCTGCTCAGATGCATCTTCGGCGCGGATGAATATGACAGCGGCAGGATTATGGTTGAAGGCAGCCCTGCGCCGTCGGGGGCAACACCCATGCAGATGATGGATCTTGGCCTTGGTCTGACGCCGGAGGAGCGCAAGACCCAGGGCGTGATTCTGATCCATTCCATCAGGGACAACCTTTGCTATGCCAGCTTGAATAAAATGGTTCACAATCATGTGATCGACAATAAGATCAGAAAAGAATTTTCCGAGAGGCAGGTTGAGGACCTGCAGATTAAGATACCGGATCTGATGGCTCCGGTGAGCGCCCTGTCAGGGGGCAACCAGCAGAAGGTGATTATTGGAAACTGGCTGAACACAGCGCCTAAGATTATGATGTACGACGAACCGTCCAGGGGAATTGACGTGAAGGCCAAACAGCAGATATTCCAGATTATGTGGGAACAGTCCAGGAAAGGGGTCTCCAGCATCTTTGTGTCTTCGGAGCTGGAAGAGCTGGTGGAGGTATGCCACCGGATTCTGATCATGCACATGGGCAGGATTGTGGGAGAGGTTACGCTGGAAGATGAAGTGACAATTGATGCACTGTACGCGTATTGCATGGGAGGAAAAATAGAATGAAATCTGTAAAGATTAATTCATTAAATATGGAGCTTTTTTCAAATAAAAAGACGAAGAATTTTATACTGGATCATTTAATCGAATTCCTGCTGCTGGCGTTGATTATCGGTGTCAGCATCATCCAGCCCAACTTTTTAAAGTCGGGAAATATCTTAAATATCCTGAGAAATGTAGCCATGAAGGGCGTGATTGCCTACGGAATGTGCCTTGTGATCATATCCGGGGAGATCGACCTGTCGGTGGGGTCCCAGGTAGCCCTCAGCGGCGTCCTGGCGGCCTTTGTGTCCAAGAAACTGGCGGATTGGGGGATTATGCCAATCCAGGTGGGCGCCCTAGTGGGCATACTTGTGGCCGCGGCTGCCGCCATTTTCACCGGCTTCTTCCATGCGTGGGCCAGGCAGAAATTCAATATGCCCAGCTTCATCATCACCCTGGCTACCCTGAACATCCTCTACGGCCTGGCGGCCATTGTCTGCGGCGGCTTCCCCATTGCCAATGCATTTCCCACCTGGTATGCATTCCTGGGCAGCGGCAGGATATTGGGAATCCCCTTTCCCGCCATTGTGTTTATGGGCATCTTTGTTTTCTTCTGGTTCTTGACAGAGAAAACGGATCTTGGTAGGCGGATCTACGCAGTGGGCGGAAATGCTGAGGCTGCCCGGCTCAACGGCATCAGCGTCTGGAAGACGAGAATTTTCGTCATGTGTATTGTACAGCTGATGTGTGTGTTGGCCGGAGTGATGAACTCGGCGCAGGTAAGATCCGCAACCTTCACCTTTGGCCGCGGATGGGAGACACAGATTATCTCCTCGGTAGTCATCGGCGGCACCAGCATGCTGGGCGGAATCGGCACCATCTGGGGTACCCTGGTAGGCGTGCTGTTCACCGGTGTAATCAGCAATGCCATGACCCTGCTGAATGTAAATGAGTTTATGCAGTATGTGATTAACGGCGGGCTGATGTTTTTTGCGGTAATGTTTAACACTTATATGACGAAGAAGAGGAATAACTAGGGATATTTGGAGGAAAGAGATGAAACTGGGAGTTGGTTTATACCGGTATATGCTGGCAGATGATGAGTTTGCATTTGCCAGGCAGTGCGGATGTACGGATCTGATTATCCACCTGGCTAATTATTACGACAGCCAGGAAAATATTGTGAAGTCCACGGACGATAAAGTGAATTATGGGGTTGCCAGCGCCAAAGACCCGGCCTGGAGCCTGGAGAATCTGCTGTCACTGCAGAAAAAGGCAGGGGACTGGGGGCTGAACATCTACGGGATCGAGAATTTCAGCCCTGCGGACTGGTATGACATACTGCTGGACGGCCCCCAAAAAGAGGAGCAGATGGAGAACCTGAAAACAATCATACGCAACGCGGGAAAGGCCGGAATACGCACCTTTGGCTACAATTTCAGTCTTGCGGGCGTGTGGGGCCACCAGAAGACCACCCGGGCCAGGGGAGGGGCGGTCAGCACCTGTTTTGACGCGGAGCTTCTGAACCTGGATGCCAGGATTCCCAGGGGCGAGATATGGAATATGACCTATGGCCAGGAACCCCAGGAGGGATTTATCGAGGACATTGGGTATGAGGAACTCTGGGACAGGCTTAAATGGTTCCTGGAACACATACTGCCCACAGCGGAGGAGGCGGGCGTGATGATGGCCCTCCACCCCGATGATCCGCCTATGCCCATCCTGCGGAATACGCCCAGGCTGGTCTATCAGCCGGATCTATACCAGAAGGTGCTGGATCTGGTGCCAAGCCCCTCAAACGGCATTGATTTCTGCATGGGAAGCATACAGGAAATGACCACCGGCACCATTTATGATGCTCTTGAACAGTATGCCTCTCAGGGGAAGATTGCATATGCACATGTGAGAAATGTGCGGGGGAAAATCCCCAAATACACAGAGGTTTTTGTGGACGACGGAGATATTGACATTCAGAGGACGCTGGAAATCCTGAAGAAGAACCATTTCGAAGGGGTTCTGATCCCGGATCACACGCCACAGATCACGTGCGATGATCCATGGCACGCGGGAATGGCATATGCCCTGGGATTCATCAGGGCGGAGCTGATGAATCTGAAAAATTAGTGTTGAGGAAAGGGGATAAAGAATGGGACTGTTTGATTTAACGGGCAAAAATGTTCTGATCACAGGCGGAACCAGGGGGATTGGCTTTGCAGTGGCCAGGGGGTTTAAAGAGGCCGGCGCCGCGGTGTGGATTCATGGAAGCGGCAGGGAGAGGACCGAGGCGGTGGCTGAGAGCCAGGGGTTTCATTTCCTGTATGGGGATCTGAGCAGCACAGAGGCCCTGGATGAGATGCTGGAGCCGTTTCTGAGCCGGGAGAGCAGGCTGGATGTGCTGATTAACAACGCCGGATTTGAGACACACAGGCTGATTGAGGAGGGGGAGGAACAGGCGATGGACTCCATCTACAATGTGAACGCCAAATCTCCCTACTTTCTTGTAAAAAAGCTGCTGCCCGCGCTGAAAAATGCACATGGGGCATCAGTGATCAATGTGACTTCCATTCACCAGAAGGTCCCTGTGAGGGGGAATGGGTATTACTGCATGGCCAAAGCGTCCCTGGCCATGTTCACCAAGACAGCTGCCCTGGAATTGGCGAAATATGATATACGGGTGAATAACCTGGCGCCCGGCGCCATTTTGACGGACATGAACCGGGAGCTGGTTCAGGAGATGGATTTTGACCAATGGATACCCATGGGGAGGGTAGGACAGGCGGAGGAACTGGTTGGCCCGGCAGTGTTCCTGGCTTCAGAGGCCTCCTCCTACGTCACGGGAACCACCCTGTATGTGGATGGCGGGTACAGTGAGAATTTACTCCGGTATTGACCGCTGTCTGAGTCTGTAAAGGGGGAACAGGATGTATAGCCGTAATAGCGGATGCCGGATTACAAGTGATATAACAATCAGCGGAAACCGCGCGGTGATGATGGAGAACCAGAAGCTAAGGCTGATTTTCCTGGCGGACCGCGGGATGGACTGCATTGAGCTGCTGTATAAGCCGGAGGATATTGATTTTATGTGGCGGTCCCCGGTGAAGCTGCACAAGAGAAGTGAGTACATGTCAACAACCGGGGACAGCCTGGGCAACTATCTGGACCACAATTCCGGGGGATGGCAGGAGATTCTGCCCAATGGCGGCGGCCAGTGCTTTTATAAGGGGGCCTGCCTTGGTATGCATGGGGAGATCTCCAATGTCCCCTGGGAGGTTCAGATTGTGAAGGACGAAGCGGAGGAGGTGGCGCTGAGGGCGTGTATCACCACTCTGCGTTCCCCCTTCCGGCTGGAGAAGGAGATCTCCCTGAAAAGTGGGGAAAGCTGCATCACCATCAGCGAGCGGCTGGTGAACCTGGCGGAGGAGCCCATGGACCTGATGTGGGGCCATCATCCCACAGTGGGAAAGCCGTTTTTGGATGGCAGCTGCCGGATCTATACCAATGGGGCAGTGGGATTCACTATGGAGGAGCAGGACTTTGAGACCCAGCGGATGAAGGCCGGGAGCCGGTTTAAGTGGCCTTCTGCTGAGAATGGGGAGGACATGTCGGCCGTGCCGGCTGAGGGTGCAAAAACGGCGGATATGGTTTACATAACGGATTTTCCGCGGGATGCATGGTACAGGGTTTATAATGAAAACAGGCAGCTGAGCTATGGCATGAGCTGGGATGGGACGCAGTTTCCATATATGTGGATGTGGCTGGTGTGCGGAGGCTCTTACGGGTATCCATGGTATGGAAGGACGTATAATCTGGCGCTGGAGCCCTGGACCAGCTATCCGTCGGCCGGCCTGGAGAATGCGTTGAAAAATGGCAGCGCCCTTCAGCTGCAGGCCCATGAGGAGCGAAGCACACAATTATGTTTCTGGATTGAAAAAGGAGAGAATAAAGATGCGTTTGAGAAGTCATGAATTACTGGAATTGATAAAAGCAGAGCTTTATACCCCGGTTGTGGGAGATATTTTAGATCAGCTGGGGCTGTATCACCAGTTTCTGCCCCAGGCCATCCGGCCACTGCGAGAGGACATGAAGCTGGCGGGGTACGCTATGACAGTGCTGATGATCGATGTCTATGGGGAGCAGAAGAAGCCCTTCGGGCTGCTGACTGAGGCCCTGGATGACCTTCAGGAGGATGAGATCTACATAGCCACTGGCGGGGATATGCGCTGCGCATACTGGGGTGAGCTGCTGACAGCCACTGCCAGGACGCGGAAGGCGGCTGGGGCTGTGCTGAACGGCTGGCACAGGGATACGCCGCAGGTGCTGGAACAGAATTGGCCGGTATTTTCAAGGGGATGCTATGCCCAGGATTCTTCTGTCCGCACCCAGGTGGTGGACTACCGGTGCAGGATTGAGGTGGATGGGGTTCAGGTGATGCCCGGGGATCTGATCTTCGGCGATATTGACGGGGTTCTGGTGATTCCATCGGAGCATATTGAGGAAGTGATCGAGAAGGCCCTGGAGAAGGCGCGGGGAGAGAAAAATGTGAGGAAGGCCATCGAAGGCGGCATGAGTTCTACCGAGGCATTTGCAACATTTGGAATTCTTTAAAAAGGGGTGAGCAGGGTGGAGAGAGACTATATTGTTTATGTGGGAACCTATGCGGCAGAGGATGAGACGGGGATACTTAAGGTTGCGGTGAGCCGGGATCAGAGGAGTCTGGAACTGGTTCAGGGGATAAAAGGGATTTCCAATCCATCGTATCTGGCCCTTTCTGAGGATGGGACGCATCTGTATGCAGTTATGGAAGATATGGAGTA
>URUZ01000295.1 GCA_900551225.1 uncultured Clostridium sp. | reverse complement strand
CTGCAACGAAAATACCAAGATACATATAAATATTTGTATGAACACCATTCAAAAAATTTATAACCGTCTGAAGGCATATGAGCTGGACTTTGGAGTAGTGGAGGGCGCGCTGCCGGATGAGGCGCTGGTGACAGAGCCGCTGGACACAGATTACCTGTGCCTGGCCGTATCCCCCACACACCGGCTGGCCAGGGCCAAGACGGCCACTGTGGAGGATATCCGCCATGAGAAGCTGATTCTGAGAAGCCGCAGCGCCGGCACCAGGCAGCTCTTTGAGAAACACCTGGCGGCCAGGGGGATGAGCCTGGACAGCTTCAATGTGCTGATGGAGCTGGACAATGTGGCCATGATCAAGGAGCTGGTAAGCATGGATCTGGGAATCACCGTGATTGCCAAGAGCGCCTGCCGCGAGGAAAGCGCCGCCGGACGGCTGGCTGTGATTCCCATAGAGAATTCCAGCATGGTGCGGCAGATTGACATTGTTTATCTGAAGGATTTCATGCATCCGGAGATTATTGAGAATATCCGCCAGATCTACGAGCAGCAGAAGGGAAAGTAACAGATTTAGGCTTCCATTTTCAGGAGAAATAGGATAGAATAAAGAAAGGTGCGCATACACTCCCCTTTTTGGGGATGGGAAGGATTGGTTGAATGAGTATTACAATATCATTTACAATGGAACCGAAGATGAGCCTGACCGGCGTTAAAGCCTGGGAGGCACAGCAGACGGCTGATTTTGTCAGGGCACTGGCCAAAGAGCTGGGGTATCATTGTGATGTGATTTCAGGATATGTGATTTATCAGCTCTGCCCGGAGGGATTTCTGTGGATGTCCTGGAAGGGGAAACAGCTGGCGGGAGATTGCCAGACCAATATTGCAGGCCCGGGCTTCCATGCGGCTGTGATTTACTTTCTGGAACTCTTTGCTGCCAGAGGGAACCTTAAGCTGATGGTCAAGGACCAGACCGGCTACTATGCAGACCGGGATTTTGAGCGCATGCGCAGAGAACATTTCTATCCCTGGTTTAAGCGGCTGCTGAATGCGGTGGTGGGCCGCCAGCTGGGAGCGGACGGAGGCCTGGTCTGCTGGCCTTCGGATTATTATCTGCCGGTCAAACAGCCGGGGATCGTGATGACCCATATCCGTGGCTTCGGTTCACTGGAACTGAAAGGAATTGTCCAGTCAGGGCTGACGAACGCCTTTGCCAAGGACTTTTTTATATGGAATAATGAGGAGAAGGATGCCTGGTATTTCCGCAACTGCGGGCTGGTGCTGCTGAACCAGCAGTGCTATTTTAAGCCGTCTAGCCGCAGCCAGGAGGATCTGATGGTGAACCGCGAGGTGATCCGGCTGCTGGAGAAGACGCTGGAGATGGATCGTTCGGTGCCCTTTCCTGTCGAGGAATACCGGGAGGTCTGTGAGCTGGATGGACATGAACCGGTGGATTTAACCGGGGTGACGGCCATGACACTGGAGCAGCCGGTGGGCTGCCGCAGGGGACTGCTGAACCGGACCATTGGCTGTATGCGGTTCGCCGTGCCGGGCAGCTTCCTTTATGATGTGAGAACCCAGGGAAACGCGGAGCGTTACTATGATGCGGAGGCGGACAACTGGCATGAATACTATATCTGCGCGGTCCAGACCGAGGAGGCGGCACAGATCAAGCAGGAACCATATGAGCGGGACAGCGTGCTGCGCTGCCAGGAGTTCCGGACTGGGGAAGTGATGGGCAAGCTGGCTGTGTATAAGCCGGCGCAGCGCGTGATTCCGGACCGGCCGGCGGTGACCAAGGCGGTGCTGGTGGGCGACGGCCTGTCTATTGACCGGGGCGTGGAGGCAGCGGAAGCCCGGGCCGGCAAGGAGGAGACTGTGTACACCATTGCGGCTCAGATCGCCTATAAAAACCAGCTGACTATTGTCAGCATCAGCTCGGGCCGGGCTGTGGATGAGGAGTGGGCCATTGGCTTGATCCGTCAGGTGGAAGCGGCGGAGTAGCCTGCAAGGACCATTGAAACGACATAGGAGAGTTAGACGTGAGTGAGGAAAAAGAGATAAAGAAAGGCATGAGAACGAAGGTATTGCTGAAGCGTTTTCTGCCTTATTATGGTAAATATAAGAAGATACTGATATTTGATTTATTATGTGCGGCCCTGACGACACTGGGAGAATTGGTGCTTCCCATGATGCTGCGCTACATCACCAACGAGGGCATGAGGGACCTGGCGTCCCTTACTGCAGGCACGGTGCTGCGCATCGGAGGCCTGTATCTGATTCTCAGGATTATCGATTCCCTGGCGGCTTATTACATGGCGTATACAGGCCACGTGATGGGCGTTTATATTGAGACCGATATGCGCCAGGATGCATTTGAACATCTTCAGAGACTGTCCGACCGGTATTACAGTAATACTAAGGTAGGGCAGATCATGTCCAGGATTACCAGCGATCTGTTTGATGTGACGGAATTCGCACATCACTGTCCGGAGGAATTCTTTATTGCGGTTCTCAAGGCAGTGGTTTCGTTTATCGTGCTGTCCCGGATCAATCTGGGGCTGACGCTGCTGATTTTCGTCATGATTCCCATCATGATTGTGTCCTGTACCTGGTTTAATCTTCAGGTGAAGAGGGCGTACCGCAGGCAGCGCAACCAGATCGGTGAGCTGAATGCACAGATCGAAGATACACTCCTGGGCAATAGGGTTGTGCGCGCATTTGCTAACGAGCCGGTGGAGATTGAGAAGTTCGGCAAGGGCAACCGGGATTTTATGGAAATAAAGCGGCACACCTACCGCTATATGGCGGCTTTTCAGGTGACCACCCGTTCTTTTGACGGCCTGATGTATGTGCTGGTGATTGTGGCAGGCGGAATTTTTATGATTCAGGGAAAGATTGAGCCGGGAGATCTGGTGGCTTACACCCTGTATGTGACGACACTGCTGACCACCATCCGCAGGATTATAGAATTTGCGGAGCAGTTTCAGAAGGGGATCACAGGGATTGAGCGCTTTGCCGAGATTATGGACGTGGTGCCTGACATTAAAGATGAGAAGGGCGCTGTGCAGATGAAGGGCGTGAGGGGCGCTATTGAGCTTGAACACGTGAGTTTTGAGTATCCCGATGACCACAATCCGGTGCTTGATGACATTTCCCTGTCGATCCGGCCGGGAGAGAAAGTGGCCCTTGTGGGGCCCTCCGGCGGAGGAAAGACCACACTGTGCAATCTGATCCCCAGATTCTATGATACCACCGCGGGTTCCATCACCATCGATGGACAGGATATCCGCAAAATGACCTTGAAGAGCCTGCGCTCCAGCATCGGAGTGGTGCAGCAGGACGTGTATTTATTCTCGGGCACAGTATTTGAGAATATCAGCTACGGCCGTCCCGGCGCTTCCAGGGAGGAAGTGATTGCCGCGGCCAGGCTGGCCGGCGCCCATGATTTTATTGAAGGGCTGTCAGATGGATATAATACTTATGTGGGAGAGCGCGGCGTGAAGCTGTCCGGCGGTCAGAAGCAGCGCATCAGCATAGCCAGAGTATTCCTCAAGAATCCGGCGATCCTGATTCTGGATGAGGCCACATCTGCCCTGGATAATGAGAGTGAGTTCATGGTCTCCAAGTCCTTGGAGGAACTGGCCGTGGGCCGTACCACACTGACCATTGCCCACCGCCTGACCACTATTCAGGGGGCGGACCGCATTCTGGTGCTGTCCGGCAACAAGATTGTGGAGGAAGGGAAACATCAGGAGCTTCTGGATAAAAAGGGCATGTACTATCAGCTCTACAACACAGCAAACCGGCTGAACCAGGGCGTGTAGCGGAATACCTATATTAAGGAGAGACAGAATTTATTATGAGAGTAGCAGTGGTTACGGACAGTAACAGCGGGATTACCCAGGAACAGGCAGGCGAGCTGAACCTATACATTCTGCCCATGCCGTTTATGATAGACGGAGAAACATTTTTTGAAGATATAGATCTGACCCAGGAGGAGTTTTACGGTAAAATGAACGCGGGGGCGGACATTTCCACATCCCAGCCCTCACCCCAGGCGGTGACGGACCTGTGGGACAGGCTATTGGAAGAGTATGATGAGGTGGTTCATATCCCTATGTCAAGCGGACTCAGCGGCGCCTGTCAGACGGCCATGATGCTGGCTGAGGATTATGAGGGAAAGGTGCAGGTGGTGAACAATCACCGCATCTCCGTGACCCAGCGCCAGTCGGCGATTGACGCCAGAGATCTGGCTGCCAAGGGGTATGGGGCGGCCCGGATCAGGGAGATACTGGAGCAGACTGCCGGTGAGTCCACGATTTATATTACTGTGGATACACTGAAATATCTGAAAAAAGGCGGACGGATTACACCGGCTGCCGCGGCCCTTGGAACCCTGCTGAAGATCAAACCGGTGCTGTCCATTGACGGGGAGAAGCTGGATGCCTTCTCCAAGGCCAGGACCATGAAGCAGGCCAAGACTACCATGACCACAGCTATTTCCAGGGATTTGGAGCAGCGGCTGGGGGATAAGGACTGTCAGCACACATGGCTGCAGATTGCCCACACCCAGAATGAGGAGGCGGCTATGGAATTCATGGAGTGCGTAAAGGAACTCTATCCGGGCGTTCCTGTTTTTGCGGACCGCCTGTCACTGAGCATAGCATGTCACATCGGGCCTGGTGCGCTGGCCCTCGCATGCACCAAGAAGCTTAAGGAGCTGGAGTAATTGCAGAAACTGAAAATATTCGAAAAACTGCGCGCTTACGGCGTCAGCATAAGGGTACCCCTGGTGGCGATTATCATCGCCCTGGGCGTGGTGCCCCTTTTTATTCAGGGAAAGGTCCTGCTGGAATCCTTCCGCCAGGGACAGCTGGATGCCAGAAGCATTGATATACAGAACCAGTGCGTGATTCTGAGCAACAAAATGTCACGCTCCGGGTATATGCTGGCGGATGCCAAGGACAATGGCTCCATTGACACCCAGATGCAGGCCATTGCAGACATATACAATGGGCGTATTGTGCTGGTAAACCAGAACTTTAAGGTGGTGAAAGACACCTTTAACCTGGGTACCGGGAAGTTCTACATCTCCGAGGAAGTGGTCAAATGCTTCAAGGGGGAGAACAGCAACCATTACAACAAGAAGATGCAGTATTTTGCTCAGACTATCCCAGTCTATGATTACGCCTCCAATAAAACGATTGACGGAGTCATTGTGGTGACTGCCTCCACGGAGAATGTGACCACACTGATTGATAAGATGGCTGAGAAGTCCAGCTTTTTCCTGATGTTCGCCATGGTGATTCTGGTGGTGCTGGCCCTGACTCTGGTATACATGGTCATGGGGCCCTTCCGCCGGCTGCAGAAATCCATCAACCGGGTGGCCCAGGGGGATCTGGAAGCGGATATCATAGTAGATACCTACCGGGAGACCAGCCAGCTGTCCCAGGAGGTGATGAAGTCCATCAGTAAGCTGAAAGCAGTGGACCAGTCCCGCCAGGAATTCGTATCCAACGTATCTCATGAACTGAAGACGCCGATCACCTCCATACGGGTGCTGGCGGACTCCCTGATGGGCATGGAGGATGCGCCCATGGAACTGTACCGGGAGTTTATGGCGGACATATCCGATGAGATCGACAGGGAGAACCAGATCATTGAGGACCTACTGACTCTGGTGAAGATGGATAAATCGGCAGAGAGCCAGATGAACATTGCCCAGGTAAACATCAACAGCCAGATGGAGCTAATCTTAAAACGTCTGCGCCCTATTGCAAAGAAGGGCAACGTGGAGCTGATTCTGGAGAGCATGAGAGAGGTGACGGCAGATGTGGATGAGGTGAAGATGTCCCTGGCCATCACCAATCTGGTGGAAAATGCCATCAAATACAATGTGGATTCAGGGTGGGTCCGTGTGACTCTGGATGCGGACCATAAATATTTCTATATCAAGGTTGCTGATTCTGGGATCGGGATACCGCAGGAGGATGTGGACCACATTTTCGAGCGCTTCTTCCGTGTTGACAAAGCGCGGTCCAGGGAGGTGGGAGGCACGGGCCTGGGCCTTGCCATCACAAAAAATGTAGTGCAGATGCACAGGGGCGTAATCGATGTGGAGAGCGTGCATGGGGAGGGAACCACCTTCGCAATGCGCATTCCGCTGACCTATGTTCCAAGACAGGAGGCCAGATCATGAGACAAAACACAAGATGGTTCCTGCCTGTGAAAATGCTGCTGTGCTGTCTGGGCGCCTGCATGACGCTAAGCCTGGCCGGCTGCCAGCCGCCCGAGGAGAAGCAGGGGGAACTGAAGGATGGACAATACTGGATCTATTATCTGGATTCCGGCATGACCAGGCTGGTGCCCTACGCCTATGAGCCGGAGGCTAAGGAAGAGGAGGCGCTGGTAGCTGAGCTGATGGAGCAGTTTATGAAGGTTCCCGCGGACGTGGACTGTCAGCCCGCGCTGTCGGATAAGGTTATATACCAGAACAGCCGCTGGAAAGACCAGGTGCTGTACCTTTATTTTGACGCCAACTATACCAGCATGAAGCCTGAGCGGGAGATCCTGTGCCGGGCGGCGCTGACAAAGATGCTGACCCAGGTGGACGGTGTGGACTATATCAACATTTACAGCGGAGACCAGCCTCTGATGGATCACAGCGGCAATCCTGTGGGAATGCTTACAGGCACTGACTTTATCATGAATACAAGCAATGTAAACGCCTATGAAAAGACGGAGCTGACCCTGTATTTTGCAGATGAGACCGGCGGCAAGCTGGTGCAGGAAAAGCGGGAGGTGGTCCACAGCATCAACACTTCCCTGGAGCAGCTGATCGTGGAGCAGCTCATAGCGGGGCCGGGCCAGGCGGGACATTACCCCACTCTTCCGGCGGATTTGAAAATACTCAATTTGACAGTGAACGACAGTGTGTGCTATATTAATTTTGACTCCACATTTTTGAATATGAAGCTGGAGTCCAATGAATATGTTCCGATCTATTCCATTGTGGATTCCCTCTGTGAGGTAACCACAGTCACCAAGGTGCGTATCCTGGTGAACGGCTCCCAGGATGTGATGTTCAAGGATGTGATTTCCCTGAACACTGCATTTGAGCGGAATGACGAACACATTGAGAAAGAGTGAAAGGAGAATCACAATTAAACGGCCGCTTCTTGGAATTGCAGGGAGTTTCGTACTTGGAGAGGTATTTGCTCTGCTGGATGTGGCTGTGGACTGGCGGATTCCGACGGTTGCCTTAGGGCTGGCGGGAGCGTTTGGTCTGCTGAGAAAAATGATATCAGGGCGTGTCCGCTCCCGGACAAAAGAGGGTGCGGGCGCCTTTGGATTGCAGAGCAGAAGCATGGGTGTGCTTCTGCTCTTTTTGAGTGTATTTTTGGTTGGATATGGAAGGGCGGAGGCAGTGAAAGGGCGGCTGGACAGGGAGTCCCAATGGGCCGCCGGGGCAGACGGGGTGTATGTGACGGCAGTGGGGGAGGTGGTTCAGGCGGAGGAGAAGGGGGAGAACCTGGCGCTGGTGCTGGAGGACACGGAGATTGCGGTGGGGAAGCTGGAGGGGGAGTTTGAGAAGGTGATGGTATATGTGAAACAGGAGGGGGAGACTGGAACAGCGGCAGGAGAGCGTGTGGCAAAAGGGCAGGCGGCGGGAATTCCCGGAATTGGGATGACAGTCCGCGTGCGTGGAAAGCTGGAACCCATGGAGGGGGCCAGGAATCCGGGAGAGTTTGATT
>URUZ01000294.1 GCA_900551225.1 uncultured Clostridium sp. | reverse complement strand
AAACTATGCAAAGGAGAATTTAGATCATGAACCCTCTTGATGCGTATATGCAGCGCAACTGCATAAGCCCGGAATCTGTTAAGGACGAGCTGTACCAGATGGTGCTGCTCAGCTGTGTCCAGCGGATCAGCCTGGCTGTGAGACGGGACCCGGGGGTGGAAGCATGTCTGCGGAGGGCTTACAGGCGGTCTGCGGACGATATCCGGTTCGGAAGGGAGATGGCTGAGACGTACTGCGGCTGCAGTCTGTCGGATAAAGAAGCTCAGTGGCTGTCCAGGTGTATACAGGCACATTTCAGGAAGAAGAGCGTCCGCAGGGTGGTTTTGCAGAGCCAGATGGAGAGGCTGGCAAGGCAGCAGGAGAACCGCTGTCCCTGCTGCGGAAGGGATTTTCATAAGATAGGGGCAGCCGCCCAGGCGGATCACATGATCCCGTGGGAGTTTGTGGGCGATGAACTGGAGGGCAATCTGCGCCTTCTGTGCGAGGACTGCAACAGGAACCGCGGCGACCGTCCGGAGTACATATTAAAACAGATGTTTTTTAACCAAACCAAAGAGGAGGCAGGAAGCTATGAAACGAATTTATCTTCAGAAGAATACCCAGGGAGCTAAGGAATTTTATATCGGCAGCTGTGATCCGCGTACCCTGATCCGGATGGTGGGAGATCTCCAGATCACCACGGATTCCCAGGCACAGCGCCCACTCACCGGGCGCAAGGTGAAGGAGATTGCGGCCTACGTATCATCGGAGAATGAGGACGGCATGCTTCCGTCCTCCGTGATTCTGGGGACAAGAGAACGGGGGAAGCTGGATGTGATCCCTGTGCGGGGAGTGATCCCTGAGACGGGGGAGGAGATTGAACTCTACGCCCTTGACCTGCCGGAGACAGAGGCGGAATTTGAGTCCTGCAGCGAGGCCCTGGACATTATGGACGGGCAGCACCGCCTGTTCGCTTTCAGGGATGATTATCTGCTGCTGAAGGACGAGGTCCCATATGAGATTCCCTTCAGCCTGTATGAGCGGCCGACCCTGACTGAGCGCCGTCAGATCTTTAAGATCACCAATGAAAAACAGGACAAGGTGGACTCCAACCTTCTGATGTGGTTCAGGGAGAAACTGGATATGCTCCAGCCTCTGGAGAAACAGTACCACCCCCTGGTGGCGCTGCTGAACACTGAAAACTGTTCCCCCATTAAAGGCAGGATGATAATGGGGAGTGAGAAGATCTACAAGGGACTGAAGGCCCAGCAGCTGATCGGAATCCTCCACAAGGCCAAAATCAACGACCTGTCGTCCAGAGGTGAGCCTCTGTCCAGGGAGAAGCAGCTGAAGGTAATCTGTACTTATCTGGAAGGCTGGGAAGAATACTTCGGCTTCAAATTCTCAGACCCTAAAAAGGAGGATGGGCCTGCGGTGAAGATCAGCGGCCTGCGTTATATGCTTTTGCTGCTGCCCACCTTCTGGAACTACTCTATTAAGAAAAAGAAGAAGTTTGACCGTAGGTACGTGAAGGATATGCTGGACAGCCTGACCTGCGCAGTGATGGTTCCTGAGGGCCAGACCATTTTTACAAATGAAATCTTCTTAAACTCCTTCCGCGGTGAGGGAGCGACAGTCACCATGGCCGAGTCCCACAGCAAGAAGCTGGCCCTGCAGATGGAGAGGGAAGATGAGAACGAGGCATTCGATCCGCTGGGCTGATGCGATTGCAACTTATGATTGTAAAAATACCCGTTTTAGACTATACTATTTGAATGATGTCCCATGAACCCGAGGCGGTTTCGGGATAGCAAATTACCCCGAGATAAGGATACGTTCAGTACGATGACAAATGATATGACCACCGGGAATCCGGTGAAACTGATTATCTATTTTATGATACCCACCTGTTTGGGCAACATTTTCCAGCAGTTTTACAATCTGGCCGACTCCATTATCGCGGGGCGGTTTATCGGGGTCAACGCGCTGGCTGCCATCGGCAGCACCAGCTCCCTGATCTTTCTGGTGATCGGGTGGCTCAGCGGCCTTACCAGCGGCTTCGCCATTCTGGTGGCCCAGCATTTTGGGGCCAGGAAATTCGAGCGGATGCGCCATTACATCGCCATGTCCATTATCCTGTGTGTGATATTTGTGGCAGTTATGACCCTGGCGCTGGAGTATTTTAACTACCCCATCCTGCGCAGGATGAACGCTCCGGATGAGATCATTGGGGATGTGGCTGCCTATATGTCGGTGATTTACGCCGGCCTGGCGGTGACAGCGGCCTACAATGCGCTGGCTGCGGTGCTGCGTGCCCTTGGGGACAGCAGGTCGCCTCTGTATTTTTTGATTGTTTCCGGAATCCTGAACGTGATTCTGGATGTGATATTTATTGTGCGGTTTAACATGGGGGTTGCTGGCTGCGGCTATGCCACGGTGATTGCCCAGGCATTTTCCGCGCTGCTGTGCCTGATATACATTATCCGCAAGTTTGACATATTGAGGCTTCGCAGGGAGCATTTTAAAGTGTCCATGAACAGTGTTGGTAAGCTGCTGGCTATGGGGATTCCCATGGGACTGCAGTTTTCCATCACAGCAATCGGCACCATCATCGTCCAGGGGGCGGTCAACTCCTTCGGCGCCATATATATCGCCGGTTTTTCCGCAGCCGGCAAGATCCAGAGTATGGTTTCCACCATCTTTGTGTCCTTCGGAGCAACCATCGCAACCTATGTGGGCCAGAACCGGGGAGCAGGCAGGATGGACCGGATCAAACAGGGCGTGAAGGTCACCCAGCTGATGGTTCTGGGGTGGAGCGCGGCCATGATCATTATTATCCACTTTGCTGGGCCGTTTATGGTGCGGATCTTCGTGGGTAATGCCCAGACTGAGGTGCTGGAGAAGTCCATGGTATATTTTAAAACGGTAGCATGGTGTTATCCATTTTTGGGCAGTATCTTTTTATATAGGAACGCTCTCCAGGGGCTGGGCTATGGCCTGGTGCCTATGCTGGGAGGGATATTTGAGCTGGCCGCACGGTTTGCGGTTGTGGCGGCAGTGGTGGGAACCTATGGATATGTGGGAGTCTGTTTCTCGGACCCGGCGGCATGGCTGGCGGCGTTGATCCCCATCGTACCATACTATTACTACCGTATGAGAAAGTACAGAATCTAAAATACAATATATACAGAAAAGGAAGGAACAAACAATGGCAGATTTAAAATCACTGAAAAACCCGGACCTGATTCAGGCTTACCGTCTGGTGGAGTATGACCCAACCCCTGAGCGCCAGGCAGAATTTATGCAGGAGGTGGTGAACGCCCAATTTATGGCGCCGGCATCTTTTTCACCGGAGCCGGAGGAGGACGAGGAAGGGAAACTGACCTTCAGCGAGGACGCCACCGTGACATTTCCGGACATCCGCAACAGCGGTGATGAGAAATACTTCCCGGCATTTACGGATTGGAAAGAGATGCAGAAGTGGGAGATGAAAGAGGGACAGCATGTGGTTGGCCTGAGCTTTGAGGACTTTGCAGCTATGATCCTTCAGGACAAGGATGCCACGGGATTTGTGATCAACCCCTTTGGCGAGAGCATCAAAATTGACCGGGAGATCATCACCACACTGAAGAAGCAGCAGGCTTCCTTTATCAGACGCCAGCAGCTGATGGACGAGCGCAATCATCCGGAGCGCCAGCCCTCCAATGAGCCTATGGAGTTCTGTGAGCTGGAGAGCTATCCGGAGAAAATGCTGGAAGAAATCATTGAATTCCTGAAAGAGCAGCCGGTTAAACAGGCATACATGCAGGGCGTTCTCCAGGGAGAGAGAAGAGGCTGCATGTTCGTTCTGGAGCATGAGGGCAGCGAGGATGCGATCTTCGGCGGAATCGCCCGCCTGGCAGAGCCATATATGAGCGGTATGTACCTGTACATGGCAACCACGGATTCTGAGCTGGGCCAGAAAGCGTCAGAGGGCCTGGAACCCTTCTTCGAGCTGTAAGGTATACCGAGGATGGAAGAGAATAAACTGGCGGTGAGGCCGCTGGGCCGCCTGATGCTGGAACTGGCAATACCGGCCATCATCGCCCAGCTGGTGAGTATCCTTTACAACATGGTGGACCGCATATTTATCGGAAGAATTGAGAATGGAACCACCGCCATGGCCGCCCTCAGCGTGTCCCTGCCTGTGATCACCCTGATTACGGCGGTGACGCGGTTGATCGGTATCGGGGGAGCGCCTCTGTGCGCCATCAAGATGGGCCAGAAGAACCAGAAGGCCGCAGAGGAGATCCTGGGCACCAGCTTTGTGGCCCTGATCACTGCGGGTGTCGCCATCACCGCTGTGGTGCTGGCATTCCACCGGCCTCTGCTGCTGCTGTTCGGCGCTGATGACAGTACCATGGCCATGGCAGCAGAGTATATCACCCTGTATTCCCTGGGCACGGTCTTTGTGATGATCGCCCTGGGCATGAATTCCTATATTATCACCCAGGGATTCGCGGGGATCGGCATGTGTACCGTGATGATCGGCGCGGTGCTGAATATATTCCTGGACGCCCTGTTTATCAACGGCTTCGGCATGGGGGTAAGGGGCGCGGCCATCGCCACGGTCATCGGCCAGGGTGTGTCCGCTGTCTGGGCGCTGCAGTTCCTGTTCAGTAAAAAGAGCATTTTGAAAATACGGAAAAAGAACCTGCGCATCCGCATGCGGGTGCTGCTGCCCATTATGGCCCTGGGTATCTCACCCTTTACCATGAGCGCCACCGAGGGGCTGGTGCAGATCTCCTTCAACAACCAGCTGTTAAAGCACGGCGGTACCATGGCGGTGAGTACCATTGCCATCCTGTTCAGCCTGTGGCAGTTTGTGACACTGCCGGTCCAGGGCATCTGCCAGGGCGCCCAGCCCATACTCAGCTACAACTATGGGGCCGGGAACTATAAACGGGTGCGGGACAGCTTCAAGATGAATGTGGTGCTCTGTCTGGGCTATACAATTCTTATCTCCGCGCTGTTTATGCTGTTCCCGGTGGGCTTTGCCCGGATCTTTACCGGGGATGAGAACCTGCTGCGGCTCTGCGCCTGGGCGCTGCCGCTGTATGTCATCGGAGGGGCCACATTTGGCGCACAGATTTGCTGCCAGCAGAGCTTCATGGCTTTGGGACAGGCTAAGATCTCGCTGATTCTGGCCTGCCTGCGGAAAATCATTCTGCTGGTGCCCTTGATCTACATCATGCCGGCCCTGTTTGGGGATCTGACCGCAGGTCTGGGCAGCGCGGTGGCTGATCTGGTATACCGGCCCGGCCATGTGTCCATGATCTTTCTGGCAGAGTCAGTGTCCGACGTGCTGGCTGCGCTGTGCACCTCCATAGTGTTTGCTCGGTTTTACAAAAAAAGGCTTGCAGGAAATCCATAGGGATTTCCGCAAGCCTTTTTCTACGAAAGGGTGGTCAGCCGCTGTCTCTGCCGCAGGCCAGCTTCGCATACTTAGCCATCAGCGGAATCCAGGTCACCATAAATACAGCGGCTGCAATGGGGAAGAACAGTTTCTTCTTTTCTCTGGGCAGGGACAGCCCCACGCAGATTCCCAGGGAGAAAAGGCAGAACTTCAGGGCGGCGATCACTTTCCAGTCGGACTCCTGGATGTAGCGGTCCGCGCATTCAAAGAATTTTGTCATTGCAGCACCTCCTTTTTTCTGATACTGTAATGATATCACAGATCTGCTATGAAGGGAAGCCTGCCTGTGTATTACATTGCGGGAGTATTTACCAGATCATCCAGGGATTTGAAGGTGTAGCCCATCTCCTCGTACTTGGTCAGCAGCTCGTCGAGAATGGCGGCGTTGGTGCTGGAAGTGCTGTGCAGCAGGATCACGGCGCCCGGATGGACGCGGCCTAGCAGCTTTTTGAAGGCCTCCTCCTTGGAGGGCTGTTTATCCTGAATCCAGTCCACATAGGCCAGGCTCCAGAAAAATGTCTTGTAGCCCAGGTCATTGGCCATTTTCAGGTTGGTCTCGCTGTACTTGCCCTGGGGCGGACGGTAGTATTTCTTCATGGTCTGCCCGGTGGTCTGCTGGTACATCGCCTCCAGGTCGTTTAATTCCTTGGCAAATGCCTCCTTGGTGGAGATCTTCGACATGTCGGGATGGTGGTTGGTGTGGTTGGCTACGGTGTGCCCCTCCTCCACCATGCGTTTCACCAGGTCCGGACTGGTGGATATGTAGTTGCCCACCACGAAGAAGGTGGCCGGGGCGTTGTGCTTCTTCAGCGCATCTAAAATGGGGGCCGTGTTGCCGTTCTCATAACCAGCGTCAAAGGTCAGATACAGCACTTTGTCCTGGGTATTCTGGGCATAGTAGGCGTTGAACTGCTTCAGGTAGTCGGCGGTGGCGTTGGCCACAGGCGGCTGTCCCTCCTGGGGGAAGCTTAGGCCCCAGTTGCCCTCGGCCGAGGCGGCCACCGCCTTAACCTGGCGGGAGTGGACGATGCGCCCGGCGCCGGAGCCAAGGAAAAATGACAGGGCGAACAGAAACAGGATGGAAGCTAACGATTTGATTCTTTTACGATTCATAAAATTTCACCGGTGAGGTTTTAGTTCAATATATTGGGTGGGACAAATGATTATTCAAAAAGTTCATAATATATGGTGGAGGACAGGTATATGGTTACGATTCAGATGGTCACAGACCAGAAGCAAGACTACATGGAGCTGCTGTTGCTGGCAGATGAACAGGAGGACATGATCCAGCGCTATTTAAGCAGGGGGGATATGTTTGTTCTGAAGGAGGACGGCGATGTCCGGGCGGAGTGCGTGGTTACAAAAGAGGCCGACGGAGTATACGAACTGAAGAACATAGCCGTATACGGGGCATATCAGAGAATGGGCTATGGGAAAATGCTGGTGGATTATCTGATTGAATGGTACAGGGGCAGCTGCTCAGTAATGTATGTGGGCACAGGTGACAGCCCTGTGACCCTGACATTTTATGAGCGCTGCGGTTTTGTATATTCCCACAGGCTGAAGAATTTCTTTACGGACAACTACGACCACCCCATGTTTGAGGATGGGAAACAGCTGGTGGATATGATTTACCTAAAAAGGGAACTATGATTGGGAGAAAACCAATGAGGAGGAAGTGGATATGTGCGGCAGATTCTGTATTGACCAGGACATGTGGAAGGAACTGAAACAGCTGCTGGGGGAGCTGGATCAGATGTTCTCTGGCTGGAAATGGAACCGGCAGGGGCAGGACATTTACCCAACCAACCAGTCGCTGGTGATAACCGGGCGGGACGGCCGGCTGACGCCGGAACTTCAGAAATGGGGCTTTTCCAATGGCCATCACAGCAGCACCGTGATCAATGCCAGGGCGGAGACAGCAGCCGGGAAACGGATGTTCCAGGACAGTGTGGAGCACAGACGGCTGGTGATCCCCGCCGCCAGGTTCTACGAGTGGAACAGGGATAAGCAGAAGGTAACCTTCTACAGGAAGGGGCAGCCCGCGCTGTATATGGCGGGAATCTACCGCCCTGGTGAGGAGGGCTGGAATTTTTGCATCCTGACCACAGAGGCCAATGATTCCATGCGGAGTACCCACAGCCGGATGCCCCTGATACTGGAGCGGCGGGAGATTGAACAGTGGATACTGGACGGGGCGAGCACTGCGCAGATATTGGCGGAGCTGCCCGGTGCATTGGATAAGGAGGCGGGGTATGAGCAGCTGTCGTTGTTTTGAGGGGGAGTTAGGCGCGGAAGGGTACGCGGGCGGAGTGTTTAGATGCATCCGTTCGTGAGAGCC
>URUZ01000293.1 GCA_900551225.1 uncultured Clostridium sp. | reverse complement strand
ATAATGTGCAATATATTTTATTCCACAAACCATCACGCACATTGGTTGTCGCTTTTGTACAAAAAAATCAAATAGGAGGAAAAAGTATGAAACGTTTTTTAGCAACTGCCCTCGCGGCCATTATGGTAATGACGGTATTTACCGGATGCGGCAAAAAAGATGAGCCTTCTGCGGCTGTCTCGGAATCTGCGGCAGGTACAAAACAAAATCCCGAGGATCTTCCGGCATACAAAATAGGCATGATCACTCAGCTCACCGGAGCTAACGCGTACGGCGGCAATGAATATAAAATGGGCGCTGAAGTTGCTCTGGAATTGTTAAACGGACAAGTGGGCGGACGCAAGGTGGAGATGGTCTTTGCAGACGGCCCTTCACAGGAAGCCACCGTTGCCGAATATGAGAGACTGTACAATGAAGGCATACGCACCTTCGTCAGCGGTTACGGCTGCATAGCCGACCGCGCCATTATGCCCATGAGCGATGAGATGAAGGCCATTTATCTCAGCGGCGCATGGGATAAGGATCTGTTGCAGGGCACATCCGACTACTTCTTCCGCACAGGAGCAAACATTACTGATTTTGCCAGGAGTGTTGCTAATTTATCCGCCTCCATCGGTGAAGAGTATCTGAATAAAAAAGGCAGTGACCTTAAGATTGCAATTGTTTATGTGACCCGCCTGGAGCATCTTAACACGGTTATCTTGGAAGAATTTGAAAAATCAGGAATACAGGTGGTTTTAGATGAGGGATATCCCGGCGAAATAAAAGACTTTGTGCCCATTATCACAAAGATGGAAGCTCTCGATTATGACATTTTCATTCCCATTCAAGGTGCCGCCGATGGCATCCCGTTCCAGCAGAAGATGTATGAGATGGGCTACAATCCCCCAGTCACCTTTGGCGCAGGCATTCTCTATGACACACCCATTTTCGGAGATTTGGGAGCAGACCTCACCAACGGCGTCCTGACCACCTCCTACCCTACCCCTTACATCGCCAATACCGGTGCAAACGGCATTGAGGAATTCAGAGAAGCCTTTGAAAAGAAGGCCGGACATAAGCCTTTGGCCCATGCGCTGCAGGGCTACGGCCTTGTACAGGTGGCTACTAAGATCCTTGAATCAGTTGACCCGGCAGACTGGGAGAACACTGAAAAGCTGTCCGCCGCCGCCAAGGCACTGGACATCCCCGAAGGCGAGCTGGCCTGGTACTGGGGCGTCAAGTATGAGGACAATTCCAATGTGAGAGCAGGACAGATGGTGGCAAACCAGTGGGTTGACAACGAATGCCTTCCCATCTACCCCGACACCCTGAAGATTAATGACCCTGTAATTCCCTGGACTAAGTAAACTTCAACTTTAATTAACGCTTTGTAATGGGAGACCGCCCCGGCGTTCTCCCATTACACGATAGACGGAGGTGTAATATGACTCTTACAGCATACGTAGCTGTGCTGATGAATGCAATTTGCGTAGGCGGCGTTTACGGGCTGACCTCCAGCGCATGGTCTTTCCAGGTTGGCGCCCTTCGCTTTGCCAACTTTGCATATGGGGCGAGCATCATGCTCTCGATGTACTTGACTTATTATGGTCTCAGAGAATGGAACCTGCCCTGGGTTGTCATTGTAGTGATGGTGCTTGTTGTGAACTTCATGCTTGGCTATGGGATCAGAAGAACCATACTCAGCGTTCACAACCGGGGCACGCAAATCCTTTGCACAACCGGCCTGTCGCTGATTATCGTAAATCTGGTGACCTTTGTATGCACTGCTTATCCGAGAAATCTGGCAATTATGGAAAAGCGCATCCACCTGACTTCTGAAATCAGCATCGGCAGCATTCAGGCCGCCTGTTTCATTTTAGCAGCTGTTCTGCTTATTTCATTCCAGCTCTTTTTAAACAAAACATGGACCGGCAGGGCTATCCGGGCTGTTGTGCAGAACCGCGATGCGGCCACGCTTATGGGTATTAACAGCCAGCGCACCATTGACATTGCATTTTCTATCAGCTACATGCTGATCGGCATTTCCGGTATCATGATGATGCTGATGTTCCAGGCCGAACCGATTGCCGGAGATTATCTGCAGACAATCGCATTTATTGTCTGTGTGTCGGCAGGCCTGGGAAGCTTGAGCGGAGCGTTTTTTACAGGAATTGTGGTTGCAATTGTCTCCGCCACAATCACCTCTTTTATTGGTTCAAAATACCATGATCCTATTCTGTTTGGAATCTTTGTGATCATCCTCATTGTAATGCCCTACGGTATCTTCAACAAAAAGAAAAATGTTGCCCGCACATTATAGGAAAGGAATACGTTAATATGAACAAAAACCTAAGGTTTAAAAAATTCCTGACTGCCCAAAACGTGATTGTTGCTGCCGCATTCATTTCACTGTGCCTGATGCCGGTTTTGGGTGCTAGCAGACGAGCTCTGAATATTGCCATCCTTTCTCTGATGTATGTCGCTTTTGGCGCTTCGTGGAATATGCTTTCCGGCATGGCCGGTATCTTCTCTATTGCCCATGCTATTTTCTTTGGAATCGGCACTTACTCGGTGACCATCCTGGCAAGCCGTCTGGGCCTGCATCCACTGATCGGTATAGTGGTTGGGCTTTTCCTCAATACCGCAATGGCATTTCTGGTAGGCTATATCGGTTCCAAGCTTTCTGGGTTATATTTTACAATGGCTCTGATCGGGCTGTCACAAACAGTCTATACCATTGCCATGCAATGGTTTCCGGTGACGGGCGGCTCTATGGGCATCTCCCTTCCCAAGGAATATATGATGTCAAAGCAGACGCTGTTCTATGTTGCCCTCGCCTTGGCTGTATCCATGCTGGCGTTCTACGCATTTATCAGAAAGAGCCGCATCGGAACCTGCTTTGTCACACTGAAGGAAAATCCCAATTTATCTCTTGCCCTGGGGTCCAACATATTTATGTATCGTATCCTTTCTGCTGTTTTCAGCGCATGCATGGCTTCGCTCTGCGGCGCATTTTATGCCTTTTATATGATGGCAAATAATCCGGAGGTATTTTCCGCTTCTATTTCCATCAAAGTAATCATGGTCGTAATTGTTGGTGGCATTGGGAGTTTCTGGGCTCCGGTGGCCGGCATTTTTATGGTTGTCATGGATGAACTGGTCCGCGGTATAATGCCAAGCCGGTTTGCCCCGTTTTCTGTTGTCATCTACGCTTTGGTGCTTATTCTGATGGCACTGCTCCGCCCTGACGGCGTGGTGGGTATTGTCAATCAAATAAAAGCATACCTGCATGTTAAACGCAGCAATAAGAGAAACGTAGAGGAGGGCGTATAATGGCACTTTTAGAAATCAGAAACGCCACCAAGCGTTTTGGCGGATTAGTGGCCAACAAGGACATCAACATCACGGTGAACAAGGGTGACATTGTTGGCCTGATAGGCCCTAACGGCGCCGGTAAATCCACCATGTTTAAGTCCGTTATGGGATTTAACCGGATTGACGAGGGCGAAATCCTCTTTAACGGGGAGCCCATTTCCAAAAAGGAAATTTACAAAATATGTCAGAAGGGAATCGCATGCACCTTTCAACAGGCCCAGCTATTTATGGGTATCACAGTAGAAGAATCCGTATTAGCCGGCGCCTACAACCGTCATAAGCGCAAGCATGATGCCTTGATTACCGCACATAAAATGATTGAATTTGTAGGGCTTTCAGGTAAAGAGCCGGTTCTGGTCAGCAAGCTGAACATGTTTGAACGCAAAAAGGCTGAATTGGCGGCAGCCCTTGCCAGCGAGCCTCAGCTATTGCTGCTGGACGAGCTGTTTGCAGGGCTGGTGCCCACCGAAGTCGAGCTGATGCTGCAGCTGGTCCGTAAGGTAAGTGACGAGCTGAACATTTCGCTCTTTATTGTGGAACATGTTCTGAGAGTCATCATGAGCCTCTGTAATAAAATCTATGTTTTGGAATATGGAGTCCTGATCGCAAGCGGCAATCCCGAGGAAGTAACCTCCAACCCGGCAGTGATTAAAGCATATTTAGGAGAAGATTACGATGTTGATGCAGATAGATAATTTGAATGTAACCCTGGGAGGACTGCACATTCTACATGATGTGAGCTTACATGTGAACGAAGGGGAGCTGGTTGTTGTGGTTGGCGCCAACGGCGCGGGAAAATCCACGCTTCTGAGAACGGTCAGCGCGCTGAACGGCTCAACAAGCGGGACTGTTTTGTTTGAGGACAAGGAAATAGGACGCAAAAAGCCGCATCAGATCGCTTCGGAGGGCCTCTGTCTGGTTCCTGAGGGCCGGCAGCTTTTTCCTGAACTTTCGGCGCGTGATAACCTGTTGATTGGCGCATACCATTACCACAAGGACAAGAAACGCGTCTCCGACCGCTTGGAGCAGGTGTATACATTATTTCCGGTCCTGAAAAAATATGAAGGCCGTATTGCCAGCACATTCTCCGGCGGAGAACAGCAGATGATCAGCATCGGCCGCGGCCTCATGAGCGAACCAAAGCTGATGATGATTGATGAATTGTCGCTGGGCCTTGCACCGCTGATTATCCAAAACCTGTTTTCTGTTATTAAAGAACTGAACAAATCAGGGATGAGTATCCTTCTGATAGAGCAAAACGCGCGGCAGGCCCTGCGCATTGCAGACAGAGGATACGTTCTTGAAAACGGGCATATTGTACTCAGCGGCACAGGGGAAGAATTGCTCAATGACGACAATGTGAAGGAAGCCTATTTGGGTATGTAGTCTATTAAGAGAGAAAGGCGGTTTATAAATATGTGTAAACTTCAGCAGCAGCTCATTCCTGGAACTGATCTTTTAGATGAACATGGGCATATCAGCCAGATCGGCTATGGGACCGAATTCACGGTCCGGTATAATCGGGAACAAATCCGCAGGCCGCAGTCAGAAATACGTGAATGGGATTACTATCTGGCCCTCAAACGGGACTATGCCATAGGCGTTTCGATTGCATGCACAGGAGCCCATTCCCGCATATCCGTTCACCTGATTGATTTTAAAAATGATTTTCATATTTGCGAGACGGATTTTATTCCCCGGCCAATTCCCATGCCTCTCGACCCATTTGGCGATGTGACCTTTAAAAGCGGGCGTTCGGAAGGTACATATATCAAAAAAGGCAGCAAGACGTATCTGAAAATAGACATGAAAGATTTCGGCGGGCAGGGTAAAAATTTCAACGCACTGCTGGAATTCACAGTACCCAAAACCGATAAAATGGTGATTACCGTACCGTACAAAGACCCTGAGCTGTTTTATTATAACTATAAAGTCAACTGCATTGCTGTCATGGGCTATGCCAAGCACGGGGAAATGCTGTACGAATTTACGCCAGATGACTGCGTTGGCACAAATGATTGGGGGCGGGGACTGTGGGAGCCTGTCAATCAGTGGTATTGGGGCAGCGCCAGCGGGGAAATTGACGGCAAACCTTTTGGATTCAACATCGGCCATGGCTTTGGTGACACATCGAAGGCAACGGAAAACATGATTTTCTATGATGGGATCTGCCATAAGCTGCACGGCATGACATTTCACATCCCGGGAGATTTGATCGGTGATCTTAAGCTGATTATTCCTGATGAAAACTATTTGCAGACATGGAAGTTTGTATCGGATGACGGCAGATTGGATATGACATTTACCCCTGTACACGACCGCCAATCTGGTATCCAGAGGGCCGAATATCTCTCAGTGCAGCACCAGGTGTTCGGCTGTTTCAACGGAACTGCTGTCCTGGATGACGGCATGGTTCTGGAGATCAGGGATTTGTTCGGATTTGCGGAAAAAGTCGGAAATGATTGGAGATAGGATATGCAATCTTTAAAACTGGGCGGAGATTATATTGTCCATGGAGAAAACGCAATTTCATATTTAGAAACTTTAAAGGGTAAAAAAGCATTTATAGTTACCAGCGGCAAAATAGCCGGTCAGCTTGGACAATTGGATATTGTGAAAACGTGCCTTACAAAGGCCGGGATGGAAACCTGCTGCTTTGACGATGTGGACCCAGATCCCGAAATCAAATCGGTTTTGGCCGGGGCGGCCGCCATGGGCGGGTTTCAGCCTGACTGGATCATTGCAATCGGCGGCGGTTCGGCCATGGATGCGGCAAAGGCAATGTGGGTTGCTTATGAAAATCCGGAATTTGATACACTGGAGAAATTCATGCCCCCGCACATCATTCCAAAGATGGGGCTGAAGGCAAAACTGGTCTGTATTCCAACAACCAGCGGCACAGGGAGCGAGGTGACACGGTCAGTCGTCCTGTCCGACAAGGCAATGAATTTGAAGCTGCCGTTCCGCTCAGATGAGCTGATACCGGACATTGCCATACTTGAGGCCTCATTTACGTCCAGTATGCCGCCATCTCTGACCGCCTTCACGGGAATGGACGCGCTTACCCATGCTGTCGAAAGCTATGTATCCAGGAATGCCAACAACTTTTCCGACGCATTTGCCGAAAAGTCAATGCTTGGCATCTTCAAATACCTGCCCCTTGCCTTTTCTGATCCCGCCAATTTGTATTACAGAGGGGAAATGCACTGTTTCTCTACCATGGCGGGGCTGGCTTTTGCAAATGTGGGCTTGGGGATTGTACATAGTATCGCCCATGCCTTTGGAGGAATATTCCATGTGCCCCATGGTCTGGCAAATGCGGTTTTACTGCCATATGTAATTGATTTTAATAGGGAAAGCCCCGCGGCAGCCGAAAAATATCAATATTTAGAAAAACTGCTGGGAAGGGAACTGCGGACTGCAATTGAAGATTTGAAAACCCAGGTTAGGGTACCTGTTACAATGCAGGAGGTAATCAGGAATGATCGTGAATTTGAAGATCAGCTTTCAAGCCTTATTGCCAAGGCATTGGCAGATGGATGTACCGGCACAAATCCTATCTCTGTCAATGGGCAGCAGATGGAAGCACTGATCCGGGACGCTTATTTTGGAATGCAGCGGTAAACAAAGAACTGGATTGGACTCCTTGTTGCCGCCTGGCTCCTGGGAGACGGTCAGATACCGGCGGCTGCCGGTTATTGACCGTCTCTTTGTGCCATGAGCCCATCGGCATTTCCGTGTGGGTCAGCTTTCCATCTGGCGGCCTAAAAAGCCTGCGGCTGTGGAAGCCAGCTTCATCTCGGTATCGCCGAATTTCGCTCTGGGCTCGCGGCTCATGATCACCACAGCGCCAATGGCGTCTCCCTCGCAGATGATGGGGGACACTACCTGGGCGGTAATTCCTTCCAGCTCCTCATCCACCAAGGAAATATATGCTTTTTCTTCCCTTCCGGCGATGCTGGCGCTGCGTCCGTTGATGGCAGTCTCCAGCTGACGGCTGATATTCTTCTGCAGCAGTTCCTTCTTGGCTCCGCCGGCCACGGCGATCACCTGGTCCCGGTCCGTGATACATACCACCAGGCCAGTGGACTGGGCCATGGCCTCAGCGTACTGTCCTGCAAATGCAGTCAGCTCCACCATGGGTGAATATTTTTTCAGAATGATTTCTCCCTCACGGTCCGTAAATATTTCCAGAGGCGTTCCTTCTCTTAATCTCAATGTACGCCGGATTTCCTTGGGAATAACAACTCTTCCAAGATCATCAATTCTTCTTACAATGCCAGTAGCTTTCATATTAAAATTCCTCCATTTGCTGTACTTTCCGATTCTGGAAATAGTATTTGTTAATTGGAGGAATTTATACTTATTTTTAACGTTCAATTTCAATTGTGTATTAATTTTCCATCCAGGCAGCCTATTTCCAGGCCTTGACAATTTATTTTTGCTGTTCCGAGAGACAGATCTGCC
>URUZ01000292.1 GCA_900551225.1 uncultured Clostridium sp. | reverse complement strand
TGGCGGAATAGCTCAGTTGGCTAGAGCACACGGTTCATACCCGTGGTGTCGAGAGTTCAAATCTCCCTTCCGCTACTTAGGAAACCTTGTAAACAATATATTTACAAGGTTTTTTTGTTGATTTTAAAACAAATGCCGGAGTCAAATTTATGGACCATTTGTGGACAGAACTATTTCATATTAAAAACAGCGGACCGTTGGAGCAGACACGGTCCGCTGTTTTTATGTAAATCTCTGGCTACATACTGCCGGCCGCCATTGGACATACTAAAAAGAAAAAAGAGGTGAACAATATGCCAGCAGCACACAAAGGAGCGATCAGCTTCGGGCTTGTCCATATCCCGGTGGCGCTCCACACCGCCACACAGGATAACGACATCCACTTTAACCAGCTCTGCAAGGAGGATGGGTCCCGTGTGAAGTATAAGAAAGTATGCGCCAACTGTGGAAAAGAAGTAGGAACCAAGGATATTGTCAAAGGATTTGAATTTGCGCCGGATCAGTACGTGACCATGACAGACGCTGATTTTGAAAAAGCTAAAACAGAAAAGGATAAAACCATACAGATTCTGCATTTTACGGATATTCAGAATATCCGCCCCATCTATTTTGATAAGACGTACCATGCAGTGGTTGAGGCGGGCGGGGACAAGGCTTACGAGCTCCTTCGCAAAGCCATGCTGGATGAGGGAAAGGTGGCTGTGGCCAAGACAGTTATGGGGCAGAGTGAGAAGCTCCTGTGCCTGATCCCCACTCCCAAAGGAATCCTTGTCGAGACATTATTCTTCGCAGATGAGGTCAAAGAGATCCCCAAAGAGCCTGCCCACCCGGAACTTTCGCAGCAGGAAGTAGATATGGCGAAGATGCTGATCAACTCCATGAATAAAGAATTTGAGCCTCAACTGTACCATGACGAGTACCAGGTGCGGTTAAGGCAGATCATAGAAGCCAAGATCAGCGGCCAGGAAATCGTCAGCAATCCCGCAGAACGTCAGGACAATGTCATCGACATTATGGAGGCTCTCCAGCGCAGCCTTGCCCAGATGACGAACAATCAGCCCCCGGTCAAGCCCAAATCCAGGAAAAAGGCAGCGACTGCGTAATGGACCTGTTTGAGGAAAAACACATCAAACCCATGCTCATTGGCAAGGAAACCGCCCCGTTTGATGACGGCCGCTATATCTATGAGCTGAAATGGGATGGGGAGCGCTGCATAGCTTACCTGGAACCAGGCATGCCGCCGGAACTGCGCAACAAACGCAACGACCGCATGCTTTTCAAGGTACCGGAGCTGGAAGCCATCAGTAAGCAGATCAAAAAACGCTGTATTCTGGATGGTGAGTTGTTCATTCTCAAGGATGGGCGGCCGGATTTCTCACTCATTCAGCGCCGCAGCCTGATGTCCGGCCGCTTTAAGATCGAGCTGGACTCCAAGCAGAATCCCGCCACCTTCCTGGCCTTTGATATCCTTTACCACGAAGGCCGGGAAACGATGCTGCTGCCGCTTATGGAGCGCAAAGCACTGCTGTCAAAGACTGTCACCGATGGCCCCCGCCTGGCGGTCTCAAAATATATCGACGGCCAGGGCACCGCGCTCTTCAACTTTGCTCTGGAACGGCAGTTAGAAGGCATTGTGGCCAAAATAAAGGACAGTATCTATATACAGGAGAAAAGGACAACGGATTGGATCAAAATGAAGGTCATGATGGAGGAAGATTTTGTGGTCTGCGGTTACATCCTCAAAAGCAATCACATGGCTAGCATTGTGTTGGGCCAATATCGGGGCAACACCCTGATCTACAAAGGCCATGTCACCCTGGGCGTCAGCGGCCAGAATTTCGACGTCATCTCCCGCCATCCCACACTGGACACTGCTCCGTTCATAGCCTACCCGGCGGGGCACGGAAATGACCAGGCGGTGTGGCTCAGACCTGATCTTGTTTGTATTGTCAAGTTCATGCATTACACAAAATCCGGCGGGATGCGCCAGCCTGTTTTCAAGGGCCTGCGGTATGACAAGCTGGCTGTGGAATGTGTGGAAAAATACACCGGCGGGCTGAAATAATGTCCAAAGCGCAAAAATGGCCCTGTAGATACATGCTCATCTACAGGGCCGCTCTTTACCACATTACAATGTCATTATACCGGGCTGTCTTTTCCGGCCTTCCCCAAGTATACTCTATGAATTCACTGCAGCAGGGCGTTCCTTTGCACACCCAGATGCGCCTGTCGGTGACATCCGTCAACACACAGCCCAGGGTGCTGATGCGGTCCAGCTCCTTCTTGCGCGGATCGCCGTGACGGCATACGCAGAAGGGGAATCCGAAGTGGTCCGTAAATGCCTCCTTGATGTCCTCCATTGTGATGTTCCCGGCCTTGGGCTCCAGGTATTTCAGAATCCGGCGGTCCCTGTAGAGGGTTCCGCCAAGGGCATCCACCTGGTAGCCGTACTTGGGATGGCGGATGTGGTTGCTGTGGGCGATCAGGCCGTTCTCCGGGTATAGAACCAGCTGTCCGTCCTTCAGCTTCTCAAAGCCCATGGCGTCTCCGCCCGCATAGGCTGCCACATAGTACATAGGAAGCATGGATTCCGCCCCGAATATCTGGTTGACCGCGTCCACATACCGATCCTGTTCCAGGAACTTGCGTCGGATGAACACCGACGGCACTCCGAATACTTCCGTATTATAGGTTTTATGCAGGCTGTTCACGCCCAGCGCCAGACCTGCCTGGTTCATTCCATAGCGGGCAAGCTGCCCTGCCTCGGTGACGATCATCAGATCCGGGCCATCCTCTCTCAGGACCTGGAGAATGATGGTTCCATACTCCTGCCAGGTGTAGGTATCCCAGTTCTGTGCCAGAACCGTGTGACCGTCACTGGTTACATCCGGAAGCACCGCCACGCTGGAACAGCCGTCCAGCTCTTCTTCATCTGCCGGGGCGCGCCTGACCAGCGTCATTGCCTCTGACCGGGAGTTCAGGGTCAGAAGATCATCGAAGCTCACCTGCGCCCCCTCTGCCATGCCTTCCAGCTCCTCCAGCAGTTCCGGGGAGTAGGCCCGGATAAACGGCAGAAACTCCCGGGAAATCTCACGGGCTGCATCCCAGCTCACCGCAGCATGTCCGCTGTTGAAAAATGTCATGTAGCGCTCCAGCACACCCTGGATCAGTGCTCTGCACTGGGTACCGTAATCCACGCCGCGCTCTCTGTGTCCGGCGCCGCGGACCGTAATTAATGGCATATGAGTCATAGTTTTAATCCTGCCTTTCTGCTATTTGATAAACATGGGGACGCCAGGGCCAAGAGGAAGCTGCAGTGCCCACCACACACCAAGGATCAACAGTTCCGTAATCATGGTAGCAATGGCATAGGGCATGCACCCTGCAAACACATTTCCCATTCCGGGCGTTTTGCTCTTGTCCGTGTTGTATTTGCCCAGCAGGCCTACGATCAGGGCCACGTCCGAGGAGATGGGGGCAATGGCATTGGTAGCTGAATCTCCGATGCGGTATGCAACTGTGGTCAGCGCCGGGCTGAAGCCGATGGCATAGAACATGGGGATCAGGATCGGCGCCAGGATCATCCACTTGGATGACCCGGATGTCATAAACAGGTTCAGGAACGTTGAGAAAAATACAATAAATATCATCAGCCCAAATCCGCTGATCCCCGATGATTTAATCCACTCCGCTCCTGCCGCTCCCAGCGCTGTGGGAATGTTGGAGGCATTGAACAGATAGATAAACAGGGAGGCCGGAAGGGCGATTACCATGAAATTGACCATGGAGTTGATGCTGTTGGCCAGCATTTTGGGCAGATCGTTCCAGTTCTTCAGGATGCCGGTGGTACGGCCATAGGCGATACCGGTTATCATGAAGAATAAAAACAGCAGGGTCAGCACGCTTTTCAGCAGCGGCGAGTTGGGAACCAGGCTTCCGTCGTCCGCGCGGAAGAAGGAATTCTGCGGGATACATGCGGCAATCAGCAGCACAAAGTAGATAACCGCCGCAATGCCGGCGTTGCGGAGAGCCTTATGTTCCACGGGCGTCAGCTCTTTATCTGCCGTGTTGACCTGGACGAGGCTCAGATCCTTGGCCTCACCGATAAAGCCCCGGACAAATTTAGTGGTGACAAAGGTAAATACTACCGTCAGTACAAGAGCGCAGGCCAGCATGAAATACCAGTTCTGCAGCACATGGACCGAGGCGGTGTCGATCCCCAAGGAGGCGCATACCGACTCGTTGATGCCGCTCAGCAGCACATCCAGGTTGCCCACGAATACATTGGCCGACATACCTGCATTTCCTGCCGCATAGGCCAGGATAATGCCCAGCCACGGGTTGTAGCCCATGGAGGCAAATACAGCAGCCGCCACAGCTGTACATCCCAGAATGCCGGCATTGGAGGCGGTATTGGCATTGATGGCAATAAAAGACACGATTGCGAATACAAATGCCGGCCGCACCCCTGCGATGGTGCGTTTAATAAATGCACCGAACAGGCCAACCTGCTCCGCCAGGCCGATGGAGAGCATCAAAAGGCCCATCATCATCATTGGCGAGAAGTTGTAATAGATGCTGTACATATTCTGAGTCACATAGTTGATGGTTTCTTTGTTCAGCAGATTCTTAATGGTGACTGTCACCATTTCACCGCCGGCGCCTCCTGATGACGCGCTTTCATAGGTGATGCTGATTCCGGCAAATGCAATTGACAAAACGATTGCAACCACAATCAAAATTGAGAAGAGAAAAAACGGATGCGGAAGTTTGTTTCCAACGATCTCCACGCCGTTTATAAAACGGTAAAATAAACTTTTCTTTTCTGCCTTAGCCTTTTCCATTACATTTCCACTCCCTCTTTTGTAAAATTTTGGTATTTCTACACCCCGGCCCTCTCATAGACGGTCTCTCCGCCCAGAATGGTCTTTATTACCTGAATATCCTTTATCTCCTGCTCCGGGCAGGTCATCAGATCCCGGTCAATGACAACGAAATCCGCCAGTTTTCCAGGTTCTATGCTGCCTTTGAGCTGCTCCTCAAAACCGGCATATGCGCCCCAAGTGGTGTAGGAACGCAGCGCCTCCTCCCGCGTCATGGCCTCCCCTGGGTACCAGCCGCCTTCAGGCTGCCCGTGCTCATCCTTTCTGGACACTGCACAGTACATGCTCAGGAATGGATTGTAGCTCTCCACCGGAGAATCCGTTCCATTGGGAACAGGGTTGCCCTGGTCAATGAGCGTCCGCCACGCATATGCGCCCTTGATGCGCTCAGCACCGAGACGGGCCTCAGCCACCTTCTTGTCCGTGCGCAGGAATACGGTCTGATGGGTGGGGATCACCCCAAGCTCCCTGAACCGCCCTATATCCTCAGGCGCAAGAATCTGCGCATGTTCAATGCGAAGCCGGGCATCCTGATCCGGCAGTTCCTGCAGCAGCCGCTCATATACATCCAGGCACTGGCGGTTGGCGCCGTCTCCGATGGCATGGCACCAGGTCTGGAAGCCGGACCTGCGGGCCTGGTAGAGCACGCTGTAAAGCTCCTCATTGGTCCATTTCCCATTGCCCTTGTGGCCCGGACGGTCAGTATAATCTTCCAGCATCCAGGCGCTGCGCGCTCCCAGGGAGCCATCGCAGGAGATCTTGTACGCCCTTGCAGTCAGACGGTTGTCATACTTGCCGATCCGCAGCCCTTTTTTGAAAAATTCCATTGAACCGCTGTACAGTTCCTCATAGTTTGGCCGGCCGATCACACGCATACTGGCGTAGATCCGCAGCTTCAGCTCATGCCGCTGGTACAGCTCCTCCCACGCCTGAATCCATTCTTCCGCGGTTCCCGCATCGTGGACTGTCGTCAGTCCAGCTGCGAAGAAGCCCTCCTGGGCCAGCATGACGATCCGCTGCAGCTGTTCCTTATTATAAGGAGGAATCGCCTTGTTGAACGGGTCCTGGGCCTGGTCGGTGACCACTCCCCACAAGCTTCCATCCGGCTTGCGCAGGTACTCGCCTCCCACGGGACTTGGAGTGTCCGCCGTGACCCCCACTGCCTCGAAAGCCTTGCTGTTGACCCATGCGGCATGTCCGCAGGCCCGTTTCAGGTAAACGGGGATATCAGGTGAAACGGCATCCAGCTCTTCCTTTGTGGGGAAGGTGGAATCCGGCCATTCATCATTTATCCAACCGCGTCCCACGATCCACTCGCCGGGCTGGGCCTTTTCATGGGCCTGGGCCACCAGACCGATGATCTCCTGCCGCTGCTTTGATACCACATCCAGCTCCAGCTTCATTGCCCCGGTATTGTTGATATGTAGATGGGAATCAATCAGTCCCGGCACCACAACCCGGCCCTTCAGATCCACAATCTCTGTGTCCTTCGTACACAAACTTCGGATCTGCCCATCACTTCCTGCCGCCAGGAAACGGTCACCCGATACGGCAAATGCAGTGACAATGGAAAAACCCTGGTCCACTGTGTAGACTTTTCCGTTTACATACGCGATGTCAGCCTTTCTCATACTCACTTGTCTCCTTTGTATTTTTAGTAATTCACAATTTTTGCCGATGTAATTGGGCAATAATGTTAATTACTTTTAATATTAATATATATTTTTTGTTAAAGACTGTCAAATACTGTTTGTTTATAAAGGGGTAACTGTAGTGATAAATGCATTTTAGGTGGAGTGGTGGTGGAGGTTTGGTAGAAGCTTAGTAGAGGCTTGGTAGATATTGAGGTGAGTTAGGCGCTTGTGTGGTGGCATTGGGCGGCCGGAAGAGCATTTTTAGGGGAGCGGAAACATGGTGTATTTACAGCCTGGGCTAGCCTGTTATATTTAAGAGGTCAAAAAGAGCTTGGGCTGAGGCAGGCAGACCGGTCAGCCTTGCCGGTCCGGCTGATCGGTGCGGGGCAGCGGTATGTAGAAGGGGTCTGGGAAATGACGGTTCTAAAGGATGAACTGGGCCGGGAAATGGCGGAAATGAAATCAGTCCACAAACCAGATTTCCTGCGCTCCGCTGTCCCTGGTATGCCAGCATGCCCCTTCCAGGGTGCCACCTTCCGTATTGTCCAAAAAGTACCAATCTCCGGCTCCGTCGTCCGGGTCGCATGTGCTGCCGTTCCACCGATGCCATCCGGTCATCATATAACCGTCACGGTTGAAAAGATACCAGTGATGGTGGATCACGCGCCAGCAATTCGCCGGATAACTACCATCGGCATTCCGGTACCAATAGCCGATGCCATCCCTGACCCATCCCTCCTCCTGCTTCCATGTACGGATAAATGCCTCTGGAGTGCCATATATCTGAATTAATTTGGAAGGTGTGCTCCCCCAATCCGGCAGATAGATATGAGGCTTATCCACAATGCTGGACCAATCTCCTCCCCAGGCCAGCCCCAACTCCTTGGCAACTACCGCCGCCCGGCGGAAAATGCCTGTACTGTCATTGTAGCTGTCATCGGCAACTCTGCCGTCCCCATCTATATCCATCAAAAGATAAAAATCAAAAGCGATTCCCCACTGGTGCTGTGAGCGGTAAGAATCGCCGCGGGCATTGGTTACAATGGGTCCGGGTTTGGTGCGTCCCTGGGCATAGAGAGCCTCCTGCTCTTCCATTGTGCGCAGAGTTTCAGAAATTCCCACGATGATTCCGCGGCTTGCGCATTCCTTGATCCATTTTGCTGCTAAGATCTGCAGGCGTGGGTGGCATAGGCTGATATCTCTCATGTGTTGTATTCCTCCTTAAAATAATAGAGCCCGGGAAGGTTGGTCCCCGGCTTTGGTTATGATTTTCTTTGGATTTGAAATGTTTTTTTAATATATCCTTTTTAATG